>JAKSBB010001142.1 GCA_022361315.1 Desulfobacterales bacterium | reverse complement strand
ATGACCTGGTAGAACTGAAGCAGGGCAACAGTACTCATGAGAACGGCCAATGCGTATTTAAAGAATTTCTCCATGTGATCCTCTCCTGAATGGAAATGGGTTACGACGTTAACGCCGCCACCACGGACACCTCAACCAGAATACCGGGGCGCGCCATCCGGGCCTCCACACAGGCCCTGGCCGGGGCATGGCCTTCCGGTACCCAGGCGTCCCATACCGCGTTCATCCCCTCGAAATCCTTCATGTCACGGATGTATACGGTGGCGGAAAGCATATGTTCCCTGCTGCTGCCGGCCTGTTCCAGAAGGGCGTCCACCTTGGCCAGCATATTTTCGGTCTGGGGACCGATGGGGTCTTCGGTGTTGTCCGCCACCTGTCCGCAGAGGTAAACCGTGCTGTTGTGCTTTACAATCCGGCTCATGCGCTGACCGGTTTCCATTCGGGTGATACTCATCTCATCTCCTCCGTTTTGATACGTAATCGTTGCAGCAGTTGGCCCCTTCCGGGGGCTGCCAATATTTTTAATTTGCTTTATTTTTTATCCAGCAACCAATTGCCGCCGTCGGTGCCCTCATCACCAAGGTCCATGGCAGCCACTTCTGCCAGGGGAATGGGTTTGAGCGGCGGGCGCACCGTCAGCAATCCCGTGAGATCCGGCTCAAGGGAGAGGTAATCCCCGACGATCTCCGCCAGGGCAGGACCGCACATCCGGCCCTGGCAGGGCCCCATACCGCAACGGGTAATAATCTTCACCTCGTTGAGATCCCGGACCCCTTCGGCCAGCACCTTGCGGACATCGCCGACGGTGATGTTTTCACACCGGCAGAGAACGGTATCGTTTTCAAACCGGAAATGGGAAGGTTTCGGAGCATAGACAGCGTCGATAAAGGGCCGCGGCAGGCTGTCCCGCTTCAGGGCTTCACGGACGGGTGCGGCCAGGGCGTCCCGTTCGGATTCCGGGATCATGCCCAGGCAGGCGGCGATCTCCAGGGCGGCCAGGGTGCCTTTATGGCGGGCGGCAACCGCCCCGTGGACCCGGCTGCCGTCTCCGGCGGCAAAGATTTTTTCAAAGTTGGTCCGGCCCCAGTCGTCGCTGGCAGGATACCAATACCGAAGTTTCCGGTCCCAGACCATCCGGCAGCCCGCCTGCCTGAAAATATGGGTATTGGGGATCACCCCGAAGTGGAGCAGCAGCAGGTCGGCGTCAAGCACCACCTCTTTTCCTTTAACACTGGCCTCCACACCGCCCAGGGCATCGGTTCCCAGGGCTCTGATGTGACGGACCCCACGATAATGGGGGATACCCGCTTTGCGCAGTTCCATCAGCATGGCAGCACCTTTGGAAAGCAGTTCCCATCCCATGAGGGCTTTGGGCAGCTTTGCCGCCGCGTCCGCACCGGGGATCAGATCTGTGGTTTCCAGGATGGCCGTGATGTTCACACCCTTCTTCATAAGGATGGAGGCCTCCAGAAGCAGCAGGGGGCCGCTGCCGGCAAGCACTACTTTACCGGCGGGGCTTAGCCCGGCTTCCTTGGCCAGGTTATTGGCTGCCCCTGCGCCCATGACCCCGGGCAGGGTCCAGCCTGCGATGGGCACCGGCCGCTCCATGGCCCCTGTGGCCGCGATGATATAGTTGGCGGAGATCTGTTTGGATGCCCCGTCCTTTGAGTAGCAGACCCGGCCGTCCGGTTCCACCTGCCATACCGAAGCACCGGTTTCATAGGCAACCCCGGCTTTCCGGAAATCTTTCACCAGGTCGAGTCCGTCACTGTAATCCGTGCCAAAAAGGGCCAGTCTTTCGGAGCCGGCACCTTCAACATTTCTGTAAATCTGCCCGCCGGGACGCTGCTGTTCGTCCAGTGCCAGGACATCCAGTCCCATGCGGGTCAGGAGGGTGGCGGCACTCAGGCCGGCAGGGCCGGTACCGATAACAATCACATCGTAATGGTGGCTCATGCTTTTGCTCCCTCCTCTGCTTTTGCTACCTCGTCCTTGTCCGAATTCAGCCGGCGGTTGATGGTCATGCCATCCTCAGGATCTGTCAGACAGGCCTGGCGCTGCACCCCATTGATCTCCATCATGCATTCGTAGCAGACGCCCATCAGGCAGTGGGGGGAACAGGGCTTCTTGGATGAGGGGGATATGCGGGAGATCATCTCACCTACCCCCAGGAGGCCGGCGGCAACGCTGACGCCTTTGGGCAGTGCGACTTCCGTTCCGTCCAGGGTGACGGAGACGGTGTCGGTCCGGGTGCCGTCTGATGTAAAACCAGGGGTTTTATCCCCGTTTTTTGTATATTCTTTACGCATGAAACCGTCCGTTGGAAAATTCTGAAATCTGGTTGTCTGTGGTTTCCCCAAGGATCCAGGGGGCAATCGTTCCGGTATGAAGCGGAGCCAGGGAGATCCCGCTGTGCAGGGCAAGAACGCTGATGTTCTCATGGTCCCCGACTTTACTGTAAATAGGGCCACCGTCCGGTGTCATGACGCGGATGGCCCCCCAGGCCCGGACCCAGTTGAGGTTTCCCAGCTCCGGAAAGATGCGGACCGCGTTGGCCGCCTGGGATTTCATGGCATCTGCGGAAACCCCGGTATCCAGGGCCGTATTCTCCGTGGACAGCCCGATCATGTAGGTACCGTCCTGGGTCTGACGGACGCTGAGCAGTGGCACATGGAGTTTTCGCCGGCACCGGGCCGTCACCATGAGCTGACCGCGCTGGGGATATATGTTAAGCGTTTCACCCAGGGAGGCCACCAGGCGGGCAGAACCGTGGCCGGCCGCAATAACCAGCTTCCGGCACTCGTAGGTGTCGCTGCAGGTCTTTACCCGTACGGTACCGTTGGGCTGGGGCAGAATCTCCCTTGCCCCCTGGGCTGCATGATAGACACCGCCAAGCTTCTGGAAGGCACACCGGACCGCTCCGAGAAGCTTGAGGGGATTTATGTGCCCCTGCTCCCGGGTGTACATACCTCCCGAAACCTCTTCACCCAGGGTCATCTCCGGCATCAGTTCCGCGAACTGCCTACGGTCGAGGATCTCCACGGGATAATCAATGTCTACACTGCGGCAACCCTCCCGGATGGTTTCAACGGATTCCGCGAATCCGTCAAGTTCCGCCTGACCAAAGGCGTGAACGGCGCCACCGGTCCAGTCCAGTTCAACATCGTATCCGGTCTCTTCTTCAAGACCTTTTGCAAATTCGGGCCAGGCCACGGCAGCCTTCCTGGACCACAGGGCATAACCGGGATACCCCGCCCCTTTGCACATGAACCAGGTCAGGCCGAAGTTCCCCCGGGACAAACGCTGGCTCTTCAGCTGCTCGTCCAGAAGGACCACCTTTCCCGCCCCTTTTCGAACAAGCCCCAAGGCTGTTGAAGATCCGGTAATACCAGCGCCGATGACCAAGATATCCGCTGTTCTCACAAACGCTCTCCTTGCCGGATGTCCGGCGGTTGATTTATCAATTTCCGGAAACCTCACGGTCTCCATTGCCGGTGTGATAAAAGCAAAGGGTATGCCAGCAGTCAAATCCCGCCTTCATAAAAAGAGGGCAACACATTGTAAATAAAACACATTTCACTCATCCCCAGAAAACCATTAACATTTTTACGGAGGATTCAGGCTGATTTGCCCACCCCAATGTGACTCATTTTAAAACACTCCCCACACCCCCCTGCAAACCAATCCCTGAATTGACGGGGGAATCAACATCAAATGACTCGATTTGAAACATGTCTAATTTTGAAACAGACCACCGTAACACCTCCATTCAATCACTCAAGTATTGCATTTCCCTTTAACTTCCAGCAGTTGAAATACCTTGCAACCTTCTGTATACTGGAATTCGTTTATTGCCGGCCCAAGAGCTGCGGGCCATCACCGGCTAAATATCATCGAGTTTCCAGGACATTTTGAAACATGTATAAAAAAGAGACACCCGCCATAGAAAAAGGACAGATGATCAGTCCGGAGGCTATGAAGGAACAGATCACACTCTCTTTCCGGCGCTCACGGGAATACGGCATTGATCCCATCCTGAGGAACAAGCATCAGACAATCCTCTCCCCTGCTGAGCTTTCCCATCGGCGGCACCAGAACGCCGAACTGCTGGATATCCTCCTGCCCCAGTTTGAAGAGTTTTACAACCTGCTGTCCCCCAACGATTTTATCATTGCCGCGGTGGATGCCGACGGCTACATCCTCCACATCCGGGGCAAGGAAGAGCTGATAGAGGACTCGGCCTCCAGAAACTGTGTTCCCGGCTACCGATGGACCGAAAAAGATGTGGGCACCACGGCCATTTCCCTGGCACTCAAACTCAAGATTCCCATTCAGCTGGTGGATGACGAGCATTTCTGCCGCCAGGCCCACGGGCTGACCAGTTCCACCGCACCCATCTTCGGAAAAGATAAAAAGCTCATCGGTATCATCGCCGTCTCCGGCTCCTCTGCCCACGCCCACCCCCACACCCTCTACATGGTGACCACAGCCGCACGGGCTGCTGAGCAGCAACTGCGGGTATTGCGGCGGAACAAGGCCCTGGCTGCCAACCTGAATTTCCTGGACCGGATCATTTCCTCTTCGAGAACGGCACTGATCATCATCAACAGTGAAAAGCAGATCTGGCGGGTGAACCGGAAAGGAGCGGAAATCCTGAAAAATGACGATCTGGAAGGAAGGCCGTTGTCCGTACTCAAAGGACTGGACATCGACCTGGATGATGTGGCTGCCCACCCGGAATCCTGGATCAACAAAGAGGCCCGCCTGAAGGTCAGGAATCATAACATCAACTTTATCCACACGGTGCAGCTGGTGGTGTCCCAGGGAGGCGAACGCCTCGGTGCCGTTATCTCGTTTAATGAGGTCAGGGATATTTATAAACTGGCCGATACCATTGCCGGTACCCGGGCCCATTTCACCTTTGACAATATTATGGGATCATCCCCTTCCTTTCTCGAAGCAGTACAACTGGCCAAGGGGGCGGCCTCTTCGGACAGCACGGTTCTGCTCCAGGGGGAAACCGGCACGGGCACGGAATTATTTGCCCAGGCCATTCACAACCGCAGCAGCCGCCACCAGAACCCATTTATACCCATCAACTGCGGCGCCATTCCGGCCAACCTTCTGGAAAGCGAGTTGTTCGGCTATGTGGACGGCACCTTCACCGGTGCGGCAAAGGGGGGCAAGCCCGGGAAAATCGAACTGGCCAAAACCGGCACCATCCTTCTGGATGAAATCGGGGATATGCCCCACCGCATGCAGGTAAAACTCCTGCGGGTACTCCAGACCGGAGAAGTATACCGCATCGGTGCAGACAAACCCGTCAACGTGGATACCCGGATCATCGCCGCCACCCATGTCAACCTGCCCACAGCCATCCGGGAAGGCCGGTTCAGGGAGGATTTATTTTACCGCCTCAACGTATTTCCCATCCAGATCCCCCCGCTCAAGGACAGAGGCCGAAAAGACATTCTGCAGCTGGCCGCCCTGTTTCTGGCAGAACACACCACCGCACCACCTCACCTAAGCCCGGAAGCCAGAGATCTCCTGGTAGGCTACCACTGGCCCGGGAATGTCAGGGAACTGGAAAACTGTATGCAGAGAGCCCTCCACCTCTGCGGCGGTGACATGATTGACACGGCCCATTTGGGAATTTCAGAGGCCAGGACCGGTAAGTCGTCCCAGGCCGGCGGCACCCTGGAAGAGGTGGTGCGGAATACCATTGAGACCACCCTGAAGCAGACAAACAACAACCGGGCGCTTACCGCGAAACGGCTCGGCATTTCACGGGCCACACTTTACCGGAAACTGGACAGCTACAAGCGTTCGTCAACGTCCTGATCCACGGGGAGTGAACGATGATTTTGAAAACAGGATTAGAATGGAAACAGATATGAAACTGGAAATTGAGGTCCGGGCCAACGTATTGGACGTGTTGCCCGTGGGGATTACAATCATCAATCCGGCCGGAGAAATCCTCTACTACAACGACTATTGCGCAAGATATGTGGACCGGAAGCCGGAATACATCGGCCGGGATATCCGGCACTGTCACAAGAAAGACAAAAGCATTGAAAAAATCGATGCGGTTCTTGAACGGCTGCGGCAAGGTGATATTGAGGAATATCATTATAAGAGTGTCCGAAACGGAAAAAAATTAAAGGTCACCGTCTCCCCGTTTATTCAGGATGGGGAATGTATGGGTTTTATCCAGAGTTTTATTGTTTTGAATTAATGTCCTGAATCTAATTGCTTGACTAATTACGGCCATACGCGCAGAGTAAGCGGCAGGAGAAATATCCTTATCGCAGGTGGCGTTTAATTTCAAAATGGTTGTGAGTCGATGGTGCGTTCGGGGGCTTTGGTTTGTTTCGCAATATGTCTGATTCTAGTTCTGCGTCCGGCGGTTGCTTCTCAGGCGTCCCCACAGCCCCCCCGTGCAGAGAACGGCATCCTGGATCTGCGGACCTGGGATTTTTCAGCACGGGGCAGCATCCCCCTCTCCGGGCAATGGGAATTCTGGTGGGGACAGCATCTTTCCCCCCTGACCACATCCACCCCGGAGCCGCCTGCGAT
>JAKSBB010000184.1 GCA_022361315.1 Desulfobacterales bacterium | reverse complement strand
TACTTATCGTTATCCGAGCTTTCGGGATCATCCAGGATGGCAGACAGTTTTTCTAACTACTCGGACCGGTAGAGGTGGGCCACATCCTTGAAGGCGGCTTCGGAGAGGATCGAAAGCGCCTGGGGTTCCACCACCAGGACCTCTTTGCCTTCAAATTCCCTTACCCGTACATGCTCCTTGGTGATCAGACGGTACTCGGTATCGTCCTTGCCCAGAGGGAACATGGTTTCAAATTTGAATTCGGTCATTTATATTGTCCTTTGCGTACAACAGGCAGCGGACCATTTTGAAAGGGCCAGCTGCCTGCTGAATGCTGTTTTTGTACACGTTGTGACACTGATAAATCGATGCAGCCGGGGCGTCGTTCCGGCTGCACCGTTAGCGTATATCCTCTATTTTACCAGGGCCATTTTCCGTCTCAGGAAGGCGATCTGGGTCTGGTGGGGCAGATCTTTGGGGCAGTAATCTTCACAGCCCAGAAGCGTCATGCAGCCGAAGACACCGTCGTCATCGCCAAGGATTTCATAGTAATCATCGTCGGTCCGTTTGTCCCGGGGATCCAGGTGGAAACGGGCCAGACGCATAAAACCAACGGCAGACAGGAAGTCCGGACGCATACGTTTGGTGGCGCAGGCAGAGATGCAGCAGCCGCACTCAACGCAGCGCTCCAGCTCATATGCAGCTTCCATGATGTCCGGGTCCATCCGTTCTTCCAGCTTGTTGTAATCCACCTTGTCTGCATCGGGATCATGGATCCAGGATTCCACCCGCTCGCTCATGCCGCGCATGAATACACCGGTGTTCACGGAGAGATCGCCGATGAGCTCGAACCCGGGCAGGGGCAGGAGCGTAATCTCGCCGTCTTCGAACTTGGAGGTCAGTGTCCGGCAGGCCAGATCAGGCGCGCCGTTGATGACCATACCGCAGGAACCGCAGATACCGGCCCGGCAGATGAAGTCGAACTGCAGGGAGGGATCCTGGTTTTCACGGATGTCATTCAAAGCAATAAATATTGTCATCCCAGGGGCTTCGGTGACCTCGTAGGTGACCATACGGGGTTTGTCGCCCTTTTTCTGGGGGTTATACCTGAAAATCTGAAATCTGAAAATTCTGCCGTCGTCGCTCATTAGTTGTACCCCCTGCCGATACGCTCGTTTCTACCCTTAAATTTTTCAGGAATCTCAAGCGGG
>JAKSBB010001158.1 GCA_022361315.1 Desulfobacterales bacterium | reverse complement strand
CGTGGTATCGGATGAAACCGCCACACCGGGATCCATAACAAGGGTGACGCTGCCGGTAATAACGGCGGCGGTGTCATAACTGCCCCCGGTTTCACCCACGGTGGCGGCGGCATAATCCGCGCTGCTCGCCTCACTTCCCGGCAGGGAAAAGATGAGGGTGTCATCTGTGGTGGTAGAAGGTTCCGCCCCTTCGGTATCGGTCCCGTCAAAATCAAGGGTCCCATCACCGGCGGCCGTTCCGCTGCCCAGGGTGGTGACCGACAGACTGGCATCGCCGGAGGTATCCCCTGTGGCATCGGACAGGCTTACGCCTGAACCGTCGGTGGTCCGGAGAGTCACTTCCCCGGTAGTCTCATCCATCTCCACGGTGATAGAGGACTCCCCGAGCTGATCATTTAAAGCATCGTAAAAGGCCTGGGCCACCGTGTCGGAATCGGAGGTATCCACATCGGTCAAATCCACTGTCACATCAATTGCCTCAGGGGTCGATGCGGTGGTGGAAACGGTTAAAGTTACCGTATCCCCTTCATCAAAATCCTGAAAATCGGCAAGGGTGACGCCGGCGTTGTCCGTCACCTCAAAGGCCTGAATACCGATGGTGGCGCCGGAAACGCTCTCCAGGGTGCAGCCGTCTGCGGAAAGGTCGGTGTTCTGATTGGTTTCGTTGATCCCTTCCACGGCTGCGGCCAATGCCGCTTCAAATTGTTCTTCGAGGCTGCCTTCCGCGCTGTCCACGGTAAAGGAAACATCCGTGGTGACCCCGTCCACATAAAGGGTGAATGAGACCGTATCCCCGTCTTCGGCACCGGTGATGCCGTCCAGGGAGATCTCGGCCCGGGTGGAAGCGGCATAGGCAGAGATCCCGTCGATATCGTTTAATTCATCCGCAATGTCAGCGGCAGACCGGGCAGCCCCGGCGCCTGTGTCGCTGATCCGGATGACCTCAGTGCCACTGCCGGACGTCACCGTAATGGCCTGTTCTGCCAGGGCCGCATCCAGGGCATCGGCAACCGTGTCCGCCGAGGTGACACCGCCCAGAGCCTCGCCGTCGGTCTGGGCAACGGTCTCATCCCCCAGGGTGCCTTCGTCCACCACCGTGAGTTCATAGGTGGAATCTTCCTGGCCGGTCCCGGAAATATCCGAGATCAGGGCCTGGGATATTCCCATATCCACGGTGACGGACTGATATTGGGTTTCGGACGAAGAGGCGTCCTGGATCACCATGGAGAAATCTGCCGTGTAATCGAGTTCGTCCCCGTAAGCCAGACTGGCCAGCACCCCGCTGTCCCCGGCGGCGTAAGTGCCTTCCAGAGGTCCTGAAAAATACGTCTGGCCGGCCCCCTGGGAATGCTGGTAGTTCATCTCCCAGATAACGGCCGAGGCCAGCTCATCCAGTTCCGCCCGGGTTTCGGGAATCACCACATCCCGGATTTCCAGCCAGCCCGCAAGGGCACCGCCGGATATCTCGTCTGTGATATCGATGGTACTGCCGGAGGAACTGCACCAGCAGACATCATCCCCCACCATATCCAGGGGATAGGAAATGCTGTCTTCCACCAGGGGAAGCCCGGCCGACGTGGTGATCAGGTAGCTGCCGTCACTTTTGGTGGTCACATCGATGTCAATGCGCTCGCCCAGGTCATCCACCAGGCCGTTGCGCTGGTCCCGCAGGTCGTTTGCATTGCCGCCGCTGCTCTCCAGGGTGATGATGGCCTGGTTCAATGCCGCAATTTCTGCGGTGAGGGCATTCACCTCATCCACCGCCGATGAGATTTCTCGGTTCAGATCATCGGTCATCTCACTCAATTGTGTATCAATGGCGTTGATGCGATCAACCAGGGCAATACCGGCCTCGTATACCAGGGTCTGTTCGGTTTCCCCCGACGGGTTGTTGCCCAGATCCTCCCAGGCACTCCAATAGTTGTCCAGCAGGGTGTTCAGGCTGTCATCGGTACCTTCGGAAAACAGATCCTCGATGAGATTCATATAGACCGCCTGCTTTTCAAGGGCGGCCTGGGAGGACAACTCCGAGGTGAGACGATTTTCTATGATCTGGTTCACTTCCTGGGTGACACAATCCACTGTGACACCGGTGCCGTAGGTGACCCCGCCGGAGGTCACGGTGGATGTGGTGGTGGTTACGGCGGTCTGGATGCTGTAGTCCTCATTGTCCGTGTTGGCAATGTTCTGGCTGGTGATGCTGATGGCGGACTGGTAGGTGGACAATGCCGAACCGGCCGT
>JAKSBB010000952.1 GCA_022361315.1 Desulfobacterales bacterium | reverse complement strand
CTGGGCACACCGATGCGCATTCCCGTCATCCCGGCCAAAGTAAACTGACCTTTCATCTCTTTTCTGACGATAATGGTGGTTTTTACATGGACATAGGGCCGGGACCAGATCATGAACTCACGCCGGCCCGGTGTGGGCTGGGCCGCCGAGATGACATCTATTCCCCGCCGTTTTGCCCGGATCAGGGTATTGGCCCAGGAAGGGGTCCGAATGATTTGGAACCGGATGTCCAGGCGCTTTTCAATGAGCCGGATATAGTCTGCCACAAGCCCCCGGTATTCCCCGCGCCCATCAAAAAACTCCATGGGTTCCCAGTTCGGGGCCGGGGCCAGGCGAATTTTACCGTCGTGTGCCGTAAGCCAGGCGCGTTCCTGCGGTGTCAATGACGGACCTTCGGCAGCCCCCCCCGCCACGGGCCATTGTGCCAGGCAGACAAACAGGCAGGCCAACAGAGCGGTTCTTGCGCTTATGGGAAGTGAAATTGTCATTATACGCCGGGATCTTACCATAAAATGAACGTATTCAAAATATATACCATCGGGCCGGGTTCTGGCCCAACGGGCTGCACACCGGTCGTTCTACCCTCATTGCTTCCATTTCCCCCTTCCGGATTAAATGTCCCGGTATAAGAATTTTTCAAGTTTTTAAGAAAATTTACAGCCATGGTCCCCTCACTGGCGCCTCCGAAAAAGCGTGAACACAGATACGCCAGGGGTTTCATCCAGACAAGAGAACTGGCACACATCGTGCAAATTCCCGAACGGCATCGAAGATTTTTTTCAACAGGGAGACGGATATGCCCGCGGACATATTTAATAGAATAGAACAGAGAAAACCCCTGAACAGGGAAGATATCGGGAGGTTGCTGCGGCTTGAAGATCCGGCGGAGATAAACCGTCTGTTCAGGATGGCACGACAAAGCAGGGAATCCTGCTTCGGCACATCCGTGTTCCTCTATGGGTTCCTTTATTTTTCCACCCATTGCCGGAACAACTGCCGGTTCTGCCAGTACCGGAAGGCCAATACCGGTCTTGAGCGCTACAGAAAAGCCATGCCGGACATCATCAGGGCGGCAAAGGAAATGGAAAAAACCGGTGTCCACCTCATCGACCTCACCATGGGGGAAGATCCCCAATTCTACAGGTCCGGATTCCTGCCCCTGATCAAGCTCACCCGGGCGGTAAAACGGGAGACCGGGTTGCCGGTCATGGTATCCCCCGGTGTCATTCCGGATACGGCCATTGAAGAACTTGCCGCCGTAGGTGCCGATTGGCTGGCCTGTTACCAGGAAACCTATAATCCGGCGCTTTATACCACCCTGCGCCAGGGACAGGACTTTGAACCACGCATGGCAGCCAAACGCACCGCCGTAGGGGAAGGCCTGCTGGTGGAAGAGGGGCTGCTCACCGGCGTCGGGGAACGCATAGAGGACCTGGCCGACGCCATCACAGCCATGCAGGCCAGGCCCTTTGACCAGGTCCGGGTCATGACCTTTGTGCCACAACCCGGTACGCCCATGGCCGTCCCCCCCATAGCCGTAAAGCAGGCAGACCTCAATACGGACCGCCTTCTGGAACTGAAGACCATCGCCGTCATGCGGCTGGCCATGCCGGACCGACTTATCCCGGCCTCCCTGGATGTGGACGGGCTGGACGGACTGCGGGACCGCCTGGATGCAGGGGCCAATGTGGTGACCTCCATCGTGCCGCCGGGAACGGGGCTTGCCGGGGTGGCCAACCACACCCTGGATATTGAGGACGCCCGGCGCTCCGTGGCCAGGGTTTCCGAAATCCTGGCCGATTGCGGCCTTAGGGTTGCCTCCCGGAAACGTTACGGCAACTGGATCAGAGAACGAAAGACGCTCAGGCGAAACACCGTAGGCGCAGCCTGAGACAGACGATATTTTATCATAACAAACCGGAGACACTAAAGATGGAATACATTAAACGCGCAAGCAAAACCGCAGAGTCCAACTCGGACAACATCCGCGGCCGTGTAAAAGAGATTCTGGACGATATCGAAAAACGGGGAGAGTTGGCCGTGGCCGAGCTGGCCAAAGAATTTGATGACTGGGAAGGGGAATTCATTCTCAGTGAAGAGAAAAAACAGGCCCTCATCGATACGGTACCGGAACAGGTCAAGGCAGACATCCGGTATGCCCACGCCCAGGTCTTCGGATTTGCCAAAGCCCAGCGGGACAGCATCCAGGAATTTGCCACTGCCCCTCTGGACGGTGTCCGCCTGGGACAACGGATTATCCCCATGGAAGTGGCCGGATGTTATATCCCCGGCGGCCGGTTCGCCCATGCCTGCTCCGCCGTCATGAGCGTGGCAACGGCCAAGGCCGCCGGTGTGGAAACCGTCATCGCCTGCTCTCCGCCCCGGGGGGACGCCATTGATCCTGCCGTGGTGTATGCCCTGGATGTGGCCGGTGCCGACATCATTATCGAGATGGGCGGGGTCCAGGCCATCGCCACCATGGCCTTCGGGCTGTTTACCGGCAAACCGGCTAACATTCTGGCAGGTCCCGGCAACGCATACGTGGCAGAGGCCAAAAGCATCCTGGCATCTGCCGGCCGCTGCACCATCGATGTCTTTGCCGGCCCCACGGAATCCGCCATCATTGCCGACAAAACAGCGGACTATATGACCGTGGCCATCGACCTGGTCTCCCAGGCGGAACACGGATACGATTCTCCGGTCTGGCTGTATACCGATTCCAGAGCGCTGGCTGAAAAAGTGCTTGCGGTGATGCCCAAAATTATTGCAGACATGCCCAACCCCGATGTACCGGCCTCCGCCTGGGAAGACTATGGGGAAATCATCCTTTGTGAAGACCGGGAAGAACTCTGCCGGGTCAACGACCTTTACGCCGCAGAACACGTTCAGGTTATTGCTGAAGATCTGGACTGGTGGGTGGCGAATCTTAAATCATACGGGTCTCTTTTCCTTGGGGAAGGCAGCACCGTTCCCCACGGCGATAAATGCTCGGGCACCAACCACATCCTGCCCACCAAAAAGGCGGGGTATTACTCCGGCGGGCTCAATGTCCACAAGTTTCTCAAAATCTACACCTACCAGGAAATTTCCAAAGCGGCCAACATGACGGTGTCTGCCGCGGCCTCCCGCCTGTCCCGGGTGGAGGGGATGGAAGGTCATGCCAGGGCCTGCGACTGGCGCCTGAGAAAATACTTTCCGGAACAGGAGTGGGATTTTACGGTATACGACCAGGCCAGATATTAGGGAGGCGCAATGACGGAAAAATTCACCAAAGACTTCACCCTTCAGGAACCTATTTCGGAATCCGGCATAGAAAATGCGCTGGAGATCCTGAGATCCGGAAAACTTCACCGGTATAACACCGCCCCGGACGAAACCGGTGAGGCCGCCCTTCTGGAAGCGGAATTCGCCGCATATACGGGGAAACGCTACTGTCTTTCATGCGCCTCCTGCGGATCGGCCATGTACATCGCCCTCAAGGCTGCAGGGGTAGCCCCCGGCGACAAGGTGCTCTGCAACGCATACACCCTGGCCCCGGTGCCCGGTGCCATTCAAAACACCGGTGCAGAAATCTGTCTCGTGGAAATCACCGATGACTACACCATTGATCTGGATGACCTTGGGGCCAAGGCGGCAGGGGCAAAATGGCTGCTGCTCTCCCACATGCGCGGCCATATCACCGATATGGACCGGATCATGGAAATCTGCACCCGCCACGGCATCACCCTGATCGAAGACTGCGCCCACACCATGGGGGCCTCCTGGGACGGTAAAAAATCCGGCACCTTCGGCATTGCCGGCTGCTACTCCACCCAGACCTACAAGCACATGAACTCCGGTGAAGGGGGGCTGCTGGTCACCGACGATGAGGAGCTCATGGCCCGGGCCATCATCTATTCAGGCTCCTATATGCTGTATGAACGCCACACGGCACGCCCCCCCATGGATGTTTTCGAACGGGTGAAAAAGGCGGTGCCCAATTACTCCTCCCGAATGGACAACCTGAGGGCAGCCATCCTGCGGCCCCAGCTCCGGAAGCTGGACGAGCAATGCCGCAGGTGGAACCGGCGGTACGATTTTCTGGCCGAGGGGCTCAAGGATATCCCCGGCATCTTTGTTCCGGAACGGGACACCAGAGAGTACTACGTGGGCAGTTCCATCCAGTTTTCGCTACCCGGCCAATCCCCCGGCGTGATCCAGGATTTCCTGGCCGCCTGCCTGGCCCGGGGCGTGGAACTGAAGTGGTTCGGCAACAAGGAACCCGTGGGTTTCACCTCTGCTTACGGCTCCTGGCAGTATTTCGAAGATCTACCCGAACTTCCCGAGACAGACCGGGTTCTGGCGGTGATGTGCGATATGCGCATCCCCCTGACCTTTGACCTTGAAGACTGCGGCCAGATCCTGGCCATTATCAAAGAGAACGCAAGACAGATATTAAAATAAAAGAAGGAAATAAAAATGAAATATACCCAATTCCCCAGACGGAACTATCTCCAGGCTCCCACGCCCATTGAAGCCATGCCCGCACTCTCCGAAGCACTGGGCGGCGATGTCAACCTGTTCATCAAGCGCGACGACCTCCTGCCCGGGGCCTCCGGCGGCAACAAAACCAGAAAACTCGAGTTCTGCATCGCCGACGCCATGGCAAACGGGGCGGATGCCATTATCACCTGTGGCGCGGTGCAGTCCAACCATTGCCGTCTCACCGCCTCCTGGTCTGCCAAGGAAGGGCTGGACTGCCATCTGGTTCTGGAGGAACGGGTGGAAGGATCTTACAAAAAAGACGCCTCCGGCAACAACTTTCTGTTCGAACTTCTGGATGTAAAAAGCATCGGTGTGGTACCCGGCGGATCGGACATGATGGGTGAAATGCAGAGAAAAGCAGATGAACTGACCGCAGCCGGCAAAAAACCATACATCATTCCCGGCGGGGCCTCCAATGCCATCGGTGCCACCGGATATGCCGTCTGTGCCGAAGAAACCATGGCCCAGCTTAACGAGATGCGTCTTAACATCGACCATATCGTTGTTCCTTCCGGATCGGCCGGTACCCATGCCGGCATGGTCGTTGGCATGACCGGGGTAAACGGCAACATCCCCATCTCCGGCATGAACGTCTCCCGCACCAAGGAGGTGCAGGAAGAAATCGTTCACAAGCTTGCCGTTGAAACTGCAGAACGGCTGGCTGTCAGGGGCGGCATCGAGAGAGATTCCATTTTATGCTACGGCGACTATGTGGGACCGGGATACTCCCTGCCCACCGACAGCATGGTGGAGGCGGTGAAACTCTTCGCCAAAACGGAAGCCATTCTCCTGGATCCGGTGTACTCCGGCAAGGCAGCCGCAGGCCTCATCGACCAGGTCCGCAAAGGCACATTTGCCAAGGGAAGCAACGTCTTGTTTCTCCATACCGGAGGCGCCCCTGCCCTTTATGCCTATCTCGATACGTTCAGATAAAAACAAATACATAACAAGGAGAACCCCAATGACAGATTTCAATGCAATGACCGAAGCCCTTGTCGCCTGCGACGCGGACAAACTCACCAGCCTGGTGAACTCAGCCCTGGCCGCAGACACCCCTGCCCAGGATATCCTCAACAACGGCCTGATCTCCGGTATGGATATTGTCGGAGATAAAATGGAATCCGGCGACATGTTCATTCCCGAGGTATTGATGGCTGCCCAGGCCATGGGTGCCTGTGTGGAGATCCTCAAACCCATGCTCGGTGACGGGGAGGGCACCTCAGGCGCCTCCGTAATCATCGGTACGGTAAAGGGCGACCTCCATGACATCGGTAAAAACCTGGTGGCCATGATGATGGAGAGCGCCGGGCTGGATGTCCATAACCTGGGTGTGGATATTGCCCCGGAAAACTTTGTTGAGGAGATTAAAAAGAAAAATGCACAGATCGTCTGCCTCTCCGC
This sequence comes from Desulfobacterales bacterium, assembly GCA_022361315.1. The sequence continues at coordinate 5,664 of JAKSBB010000952.1, read as the reverse complement.
CCTGCTCACCACCACCATGCCGGCCATGAAGCAGACTGTGGATGCCATTGTGGAATCAGGGCTGCGCGACCAGGTGAAGATCATGGTGGGCGGCGCCCCCGTCACCCAGGCCTTTGCCGATGAAATCGGTGCGGACGGATTTGCCCCGGATGCAGGCTCCGCATCCAAAATGGCAAAATCCTTCGTGAATTAAATAGTGTTGAGTATCTATTGATCCCTAAAAAGGTCAGCACGCGTTTCATCATCAAAGGCACACCCGAACCCGGCTTTTGACCGCTGATCTTCGCCCCCCTGCACACACACCCTTTGCAGGGGGGCTTTTCACATCCCCCGTTGTACTGAAATTTATGAAAAAACCATCTTTTTGTATTTGCCCGGCGGCAATCCGTAAATGGATTTGAAACAGCGGGTCATATGGCTTTGATCTGAAAACCCTGCGGTCTGTGCCGCGTCAATCAGGGCACAGCCTTTTTCAATGGCAGATTTTGCCCGTTCCACCCGGATCTGGACCAGATAGGCGTGTGGCGGCAGTCCGGTGGTTTTTCGAAAGATGCGGAGGAAATGATAGGGGGATAATTCAGCCGCTGCAGAGATGTCTTCCAGAGAGATGTTCTCCGTGGCGTTTTCCCTGATGAATTCAATGGCCCGGCGAACCGCTGCATCACTTTTAAGAAACCCTGCGGCATCCCTACGCTTATACCCCGCATGGCGGCGGAACAACCGCGTCAGGGCCCGGGCCAGACAGGCGTGGCCCTCAAGGCAGCCCGGACCGTCACCGTCCAAAAGCACCAGGGCCCTGTGCAGCAGACGGGCCGCCTCAGGATCCGAAGCCACCGGGGCGTTGAAATACCCCGGCCGGTACTTGAGTTCCCCATGGCAGGAGAGGATCTCCCTGATTTTTTCCAGGGAAATGTACATCATACGGTATTGATATCCCCCGGAGGTGTCCGACATTCCGTCATGGGTCTCCCCCGGATTTACACTGATGATGGTGTTGGCCGGTGCGGTAAATGTCTGCCCGGAATGATGAAATTTCTGAACACCCTGCTCGATCACCCCGATGGCGTATTCGCTGTGGCAGTGGGGTTTATAGGCAAACCGGCTGAACCTGGCCTTGAACAGGGAAATCCCCTCCAGATGTCTCGGCTGCCAGAGCAATGCCTGGTCCCCCCGGGGAAGGCTATCAAAAGGCTTGGGTTTCATCCTTTTTCTATAGCGAATTTAATTTGAATTGGAAAGAGGCCGTCCGGGTTCAGAATATCCATCGCCCGCCGGCCACGATGGCCACTCCGGCGAGCATGGACAAAAAGATATTGCCCGTCCGGTATGTGCATATTGCCGTAACACCGGTAGCCAGGGCACCAAGCAGGCCGGCTGCTGCGACACCCGGCGCGATCAGAGACACCAGCAGGGTGCCGGGAAGGGCATCCATAAAGACCTTGAATCGTCCCGTGGTGGGCAGGCGTTCAGAAAGCAGCAGCCCCCCGATACGAAGCCCGTAGGTCACCAGAGCGGCACAGACAATGGTCAAAACGGCCAATAGTTCTCTATCCATGGTTTCCATCTGCCACCTCCCGTTTGATCTCCTGCGTCACGTCTTTATAGATGACGGCCTGAACCAAAGCCCCGCCGATCCCGCCGATGAGGATATACCATTTCCCCGGCAGCACAGCCTCGGCACCTACGGCCAGGCCGGCGGCCGCCAGCCAGGGCAGGACGTTCTGCCGCCCCTGCCACATGGAGAAGGCCAGTGCCGTAAACACGGCAATGAAAGCAAAATCCAGGGCGTAGGCCTCCGGATTACTGATTGCGGCCCCCAGACCATGGCCCAGGAGGGTGCCGGCAGACCAGGCAGTCATCAGGCAAAGACCGCCCCCGAGAAGAAACCAGATATCGGTTCCCCCTTTCCTGTGGGCCGCCATGGTAACGGCCCAGTTCTCATCCGCCACAAAATGCATGACCCCCATCTTATGGAAAAGACTGTGGCCGGAGAATACGGGTCGCAGGGATGCCCCGATGAGCAGGTAGCGCAGGTTGATGATCAGCACCGCCGCGGTGATCTCCGGCACCGGCAATGGCTGTGTCCACATATCCACCATGACGAATTGGGCGGATCCGGCGAATACCGCCAGGTTCATAAAGAGCAGCTGGGTCCAGAGGATACCTTTCTGGGCTGCCAGCACGCCAAGTACGCTGCCGTATGACATGACACTTACCGCCACGGGCAGATTTGCCCTGCACCCTGCCATGAGTCTTGTGTTCATTGTTCAATCCCCTCAAAATTACAGCAAAGATACATACATACCACAACAGTCCCCCATAATTTTGAACAAAATTGCTTTTTCCACGAATATATGAAACCCAATAAATTTCTACAATTCTGGAAATATCGTTTGACTTTTATTTCACCTTGACCTATATTTCATCCATGAAACATGAGGACGCAGCAAAAAAACTGGCCGAATTGGGCAACAACACACGTCTGGCGGTCTTCCGTTTTCTCGTAAAGGCGGGGCACGACGGGGCCGCAGTGGGGGATATCCAGAGGGCACTCAATGTACCGGGATCGACCCTGTCCCACCATATCAGCCGCCTTGTGGGGGTGGGGCTGATAAAACAGGTCCGTGAAAGCCGCACCCTGTATTGCATTCCCCAGTACGAGGTTCTGATGGAATTAATTGATTTTCTCAAAGAAGAGTGCTGTACCGGGATTACCGGCAGGGATTAACAACCGTTATTCCGGGCTTTTTTTAGGCCCAATTTTTTTGCTGTGATATTTCGACTATTTTAGAATTATAAAAAGGAAATTCAAATGAATTCACTCACAAAAACACTGGAATACTTTGCATTCATTACCCTGGAACTCACGGTGCTGTTCCTGGGCATCAGCACCATCGTGGGCGTTGCCCTTCTGTATATCCCACGTGAAAAGCTGAACGCCTGGCTGTCTAAAAAAGGCATCCTGGGAAATATTCTGGGGGCATTTATCGGCGCCATGACACCATTTTGCGCCTGTTCAACCATCCCCATGACCCTGGGACTTTTAAACGCCGGTGCCCCCTTTGGTCCGGTGATGTCCTTTGTCATCGCATCACCCATATTAAATCCGATTATTTTAAGCATGGTGGCGGCGCTGATGGGAATCAAAGCGGCAGTTGTGTATGGTGCCGTCACCTTTCTGGCATCCGTCATCTTCGGGGTGGTTCTGGAAAAAACCGGACAGGCGGCCAACGTGAAAAACGTCCGGGCCGACACCTGCTGCCAGAGTGATGGCGGCAGTGTTCCCGCCACCTTCACTGCACGGGTGAAGTTTGCCTTTGCCGGGGCCTGGAAGGATTTCAGGGGGGTACTGCCCTTCCTCCTTATCGGTGTGGGCATCGGTGCAGGGATATACGGGTATCTTCCCCAGGATATCGTTGTGAAAATTGCCGGTCCGGATAATCCCCTTGCCATCCCTGTGGCAGCCATTGTGGGCATCCCCCTGTACATCCGTGCGGAAACTGCGATTCCCATCGGTATCGCACTGGCACAGAAAGGCATGAGCATGGGAGCGGTCATCGCATTGATTGTGGGCGGTGCGGGCATGGCAATCCCGGAAATGAGCATGCTGGCCGGCATATTTAAAAAGCGACTGGTCTCAGCCATCGTCATCGTGATCTTCTCGACAGCCGTTGTCGGGGGGTACGCATTCAACCTGTTAAACGTATAGCAAACAAAGGAAATACACCCATGACTGGAAAAAAGAAGAACGGATTTTTCAAACGGATATTCGGTGGCGGCAACTCAAGTTGCTGCGCGGTAAAATTTAAAAACCTGGACGACAATCAGGATGAAATCCGGGATGAAATCCGGGATGAACCCAAGGAAGAACAAACCTCCCTGACAAACGAGAACAAAAAAACGAGGATGCCCGGCGGTGCCCCACCGGCTAAACCCGGGTGCGGGTGCTGAGATAACTGCGGGCCGGATTCAGAAGTGACGCCGGCCCGCCTCCGGATTCTCTCCAAACAAATCGACAATATCTTGAAAATCCAAGAAAAGCATGATTATAATTGCGGATTATGAAATCCGAGAAGATAAAAGAAGACGGATTTACCCACCTGTACTTCCCCCTGGCAAATCTGGACAAGAACACCAGTATATTTACAGACCCTGAAAAAGGTCTATTTGCAGAGAAGTACAAGCAGGTGATGACCTCCATCCTTGGAAAGCAACTGGCGCTGAACACCTATTACGCCAACGACCTGATCGCCACCGCCAATACCCGTATCACCGTTGATCTACTAAAAACCTTTGACCGTCTGAAGATCAACTTCAAGGTGAACCTTGAGGATATTACCGATGCGGAACGGAATACGGCCATGGACCTGGCCATGGGAGAGATCATCCGGACCAAGCGGGAATTTCTGGAAAGCATCAGAGACGAGGACATCCCCGAGATTCAAACCAGTGTGAACCGGTTTATCACCTCAAGCATTGCAAAACACCGACTGGAAGCTTTTTCCGATCATTTCGACCGGGTCAAGGGTTACCTTGACATGGCCAACAGCGTGATCACCTCGGATGAAACCTATGTGGCCACGGCCGCAGCCATCAAGCGGGTCATCGACAGTGAACAACGGATTTTCAACCTGCCCCCCGACCACATCGGAGAAACGGTTGAGCACGTGGTGAAAACCACCCAGATATCCCTGATGCTGGCCGGAGAACTGCATGATTTCAGCGAGGCGGACTGCCGGACCCTGAGCATCATCGCCCTGGGACACGACGGTGGAAAAGCATTGGTGCCGGAAAGTATTATCTATAAAAAAGGACGCCTCACCCAGCTTGAAACCGACATCATGAAGAGCCATGTACTCCTCTCTTTTGTACTGGCCTCCAACAATCAGGAGAACCTGGACCTTGAACGCTTTTCCATGGCCCTCCACCACGTGAAGGAAAACAAGGACCTGCCCCAGAGTTACGGTATTGCCCGGGGCACCCACACCTCATTTTACGACTACCTGACCCCTGATGCCCAGGCACGGCTGGATGAGATGTATCAGCAGACCGAAAAGTATTACCGGGTTATCGGCATTGCAGACACCTTTGAGGCCATCACGGCGGAAAGGGTTTACAAACGGGCATCATCCATAGGCAAAGCCCTCCAGATCATGGCCGTCAGCAATAAAAAGCACAATACCTTTTACCAGCCATACCTGGACACCTTTATCCGCTTCATGCTGAGACGCTACCTGCCCAAAAATCTGGCATTCAAACTCAACGACGAAATACTTACCAGCTATTTTAAAGATATTGACCGGGATGACTATAACACATTTCAAAACAGCCACCAGGGGGTGGTGGTCGCCCCGGGCACCACGCTGGAGCAGAAGGTATCCTGCATCATCTACCGGACCGACACCATGACTGTGGAGCGTAAACTATCCCTGCCCCCGGCCCTGCTCCTTCAGGATATCTTTTTTCAATAGCGGTGCCCCCGGTGTTCCAGATAGTCGTGATATTCTTCCATTAGCCTGCCCCAGCCGGTGGCCTTTGCAAACGCAGACCGGCTGTACTTGTCGAACAACTCCCTCCGCCGGTCATCGGAAACCCCGGATAAATTCTTGAAAAAGAGCACAGACAGACCGGTGGCCCGGTTAACAAAATTATTGCTGTAACTCT
>JAKSBB010000331.1 GCA_022361315.1 Desulfobacterales bacterium | reverse complement strand
TCCTTGTCATAAAACCTTGTCATAAAATTAGGACGGTAACCGATTTTAAGTGATGCCAATATACCTTAAGGGGCGACAACACACTTGAACATTATTGCCATCAATTTTTGAATGAAATTGCTTTTTGTACATGTTCCGGGGCGGCAAATAGGCGGTGGGGTCCGGTTCTGACGTTTACTGGTTCAAATATGCCCTGGGTGAGAGTCCGAATCTCTTTTTAAAGGCCCGGTTGAAGTGGCTCTGATCACTGAAATTAAGCTGATGGGCGATATCGGTAATGGGATTTTCCCCCGTTTCCAGCAGCGCGCGGGCCTTGTCCATTTTACGGCTCATCAAAAACTGATACGGGGTGGCACCGGTGCTCTGTTTAAACTGGCGGGAGAAGTGGTATTTACTGAGTCCCACCTCTTTTGCAATATCTTCCAGGCTCACGGAGGCGGCGATATTGGCCTCCATATATTCGGTTGCCCGCCTCAGTTGTTGCCTGGTCAACCCCGTGTCCAGGTGTCGGAGGGCAGCCTGCGGGGCCTGGGCGTAGTTGGCCGCAAAGTGCACAGCCAGGGCAGTGGTCAGCGCATCCACAAGAAGCGAGCCGCCGGGATTACCCGCCTCTGCTTCGGCAATCAACGCTTCAATCAGTGCTTTAAGCTGATGATCCCGTGCACCGGGCAGCATCCTGAACGCCGTATCCGATGACAGCGGCATACCGCTGGCAGGCTCGACCAGGCGGTTGGGATCAAGGGCCACCGTCACATAGGACTTGGCATCACTGGTCCTCGCGGTGACCGGGTTGTTTGCCGGATTGACAAAGATGTTGCCGCGCCGGTTGGTATGCTTGACAAACCGGCTGCCTTTTTTGATCTCAACCGTATAGGGGTCGCCGGTCACTAGAGAAAACGTATGGAAGGGAACCGCAATGTTGTCTGCGGCATACCCCATGGATCGTCCCCTGAGGACATGGACACCCTTCCAGCCCAGGCCTTCACTTGAGGAAATAATCTCATGGGCCTCTGTGGTGTCGTTGGTCTTTGCTGGCAGGGAGGATGCCGATAACTGCTTCATGTCACTCCGTTGTTGGTGGTATTCCTAAGCCCGGTACATCGGGTCCGGTAAAAATATCACAGGAATGACTATGATGCCAGTTTAATATCCACCCGGATATCTAAAGCAATGCAGGATTCCCGTGAAGATTTTCGTTGGCCTCTCCCGGTGCCCGCCGGTGTATGTACATCAGGATACGGGTTAAACCTTGAACCGGCCCACCATCTCCTGAAGCTTGTCTGCAAGACCGGATAAATGTGCGGCATTGGACTGAATACTGGCACTGGATCCTGAAATATTATCCACCGAGGCATTCACTGTCATGATCTCCTCGGACATGGTGCCGGCGGTGGCGGAACTTTGATTGACATTTTCATTGACGTCCTGGATGCCCATGGAGGCATTGGAGATATTATCAGAGATCTCCCGGGTGGTGGCGGCCTGCTGTTCGACGGCGGTGGCGATGCCTGCCACAATCTCGTCAATCTCGTTGATTACACCGGCCACGTCACGGATGTGGGAGACCGTACCGGAGGTGGTGGTCTGGATACCCTCGATCCGTTTTTTGATTTCAAGGGTGGCATCGGCGGTCTGGTTGGCCAGATCCTTGATTTCCGTGGCCACGACGGCGAATCCTTTTCCGGCCTCACCTGCCCTGGCCGCTTCAATGGTGGCGTTTAGGGCAAGGAGATTGGTCTGGTCGGAAATATCGGCTATGGTTTCTGTTACCTGGCTGATTTCAAGGGCGGCAGTGCCCAGCTCATCCACCTTTGTGGAGGCATCGTTGGCCTTACCCACGGC
>JAKSBB010000558.1 GCA_022361315.1 Desulfobacterales bacterium | reverse complement strand
TAGGGATCAAAGGCTTTCTCCAGCACGTGCCTCTCCATTCCGTGCCCGGTATCCTTCACCACTAGTCTGAGATAGGGGCCTGTGGCTGACTGTTCCTTATGGGCTGTAACCGTTTCCGGCACTTCGCCCAAAGTGTCCAGAGATACCGTCATGGTGCCGCCGGTTTCGATCATGGCGTGGTAGGCATTGGTGCACAGGTTCATGATCACCTGGTGCATCTGGGTGGGATCCGCATTGATCATATCCTTTGTGTTGACCCGGGTAACGATCTCAATGGTGGTGGGAATGGAAGATCTGAGCAGTTTCAATGCTTCCTTGACCACCAGATGGAGTTTGAGGGATTGCTTCTTGTACTCGGTCTGCCGGCTGAAGGTAAGGATTTGCTGAATCAGACCGGAAGCCCGTTGGGCCCCTTTAACGATTTGCCCCAAGTGCTTCTTTGCCTTATCCGGGGTGGAGAGTGTCATTTCCGCCAGCTGAGAATATCCGAAAATACTGGAAAGAATATTGTTGAAGTCGTGGGCAATACCTCCGGCAAGGGTGCCGATGGCTTCCATTTTCTGGGATTTCTCAAGCTGAACGGCAAGTCTACGGCGTTCTTCCTGGCCCTGTTTCAGTTCGGTAATATCCCGGCCCTCGGTTACGATGAACTCCACCTGCTTGGCATTGTTAAGAATGGGCTTCACCGACATGTCAATATCCCGAACGGCCCCGTTCCCCGTCATATGCGTGGTTTCCAACCGGACCAACCTGCCTTCCAGCGCCTGCTGGACAGCCCCGCGAATCTGCTGCTGACATGCCTGGTCATGCTGCCACCAGGGGGTTTCCCAATACGGCTGATACAGTACTTCCGCCTCGGTGCATCCCGCAAATTCCAGGGCACTTTTATTGACTTCTTCCAGGATACCATAAGGAGAAAGGATGCAGGTGAACTGAAATGACTGGTTGAACAGTCCCCTGAGCTTGAGTTCGTTTTCCACCAGCGCGGCCTGGGTCTCCACAGTCTTCTGCATTTCGC
>JAKSBB010001083.1 GCA_022361315.1 Desulfobacterales bacterium | reverse complement strand
GGGAATGGCGAATCAGTACGGCAATATGGGCAATGTTTACCAAACCCGTGGCGACCTGGACCAGGCCCTTGAGATGTATCAAAAGTCATTGGAGATAAACAAAGAACTGGGCCGCAAGGAGGGAATGGCGTCTGTTTACGGCAATATGGGCATTGTTTACCGTATCCGGGGGGATTCTGCTTCGGGGAACCCTCAGAGGTACCCCCGTGGTAAATACGGTGATTATTCTCATCGGCACAATCCTGGCCTCATGGATGGGAACCACCGGGGCGGCCATGCTGCTGATCCGGCCGTTCCTCCGGGCCAACGCCCACCGGAAAAACAAAACCTTTATGGTGGTCTTTTTTATCTTCCTGGTGGCCAATATCGGCGGCGCGCTTACCCCACTTGGTGATCCACCCCTGTTTCTGGGGTTTCTCCACGGTGTCTCCTTCTTCTGGACCATGAAGATCATGCCCCATATGGTGCTGGCTTCCGGCGTTTTATTGGTGATATATTTTCTTTTGGACAGCTACTATTACAAGAAAGAGAAACCTGCCCCGGATGACGGGGAAAAAGCGCCGCTTCGTCTGGTGGGAATCTATAATTTTATCTTCCTGGCCGGCATTGTGGGCGCGGTACTCATGAGCGGCATCCTTGATCTGGGAGAGCTCACCACCTTCGGTGTTCACCGGGCTGCCCAGGACTGGCTGCGGGACGGCCTTCTCATTGTTTTCGGCGGTCTCTCTTTGTGGGCAACGCCGAGAACCCTTCGGGAAGAAAATGAGTTCACCTGGTTCCCCATCGTGGAGGTAGCGTATCTGTTCATCGGTATTTTTATCACCATGATCCCCTGTCTGCTCCTGCTCAAAGCCGGGTCGAAAGGGGCCTTTGCCTTCCTGATCAACGCGGTTCAGGAACCCGTGCATTATTTCTGGGTGACGGGGATTTTATCCGCATTCCTTGACAATGCACCGACCTATCTGACTTTCTTCAACACCGCCTTGGGCAGTTTTTATGCCGGTATGACCGAAGCCCAGTCCGTGCCCCTGCTGATGACGGAAAATGCCATCTATCTCCAGGCTGTTTCT
>JAKSBB010000758.1 GCA_022361315.1 Desulfobacterales bacterium | reverse complement strand
TTGATCGGATCCGGTATGAACCGCTGGCTGATCCTTTTCCTCATGATGGGTATCGTTTTCATCATGGGTATGTTCATTGACTGGGCTGCCATCCTGCTGATTACGGTACCGGTTTTCATGCCCATCGCCATGGAACTGGAATTTAATCCGCTTTGGTTCTCCCTGCTCATGTGCGTGAATCTCCAGACCTCTTTCCTGACCCCGCCCTTCGGTTATGCCCTGTTCTACTTTAACGGCGTTGCACCGGAAGGGTATACCATGATGCACATCTACAAGGGTATTCTCCCCTTTGTACTGCTTCAGGTGATCAGTATCGCCCTGCTCTGCATGTTCCCCGGCCTTGTAACCTGGCTGCCGAGCATCTTCTTCGGGGCCTGATCTTCAGACCGAGTTTTAGGTTTGGGGTCGATGAGAAATGAGATTTAACATGATACTTACAGCCAAAGGAGTTCATCCATGACAACCGCAGAAGCCGCCAGCCCCACGACGGCACTGGCAGAGATATTCACGGAAAAGGCCAAACTGGTATCGGCCGAAGTCTATTCCGTCGCTACACTGGCAGAGGCATTTGCCAAAGCGGTTGAGATCTGTGCGAATAAAGCGCCATTGGATCCCCAGATGGTATCAGCGCAAACACCGGAAGGAACGGACCGGATTGTTGCCGCACCCAATCTGGAGGAAGATGCCTTTTCAGCACTTGCTGCTGCCTGCGACGCTGCCGGGGGAATTTCCCTGATTCGGGAGAACCTGCGGCAGTATCCCGGTGGTATTGACATGGGGGTATCACTCATGGATTACGGTATTGCGGAAACCGGTACCCTGGTTCTGGATTCCAGGGCCGAGGAAACCCGGCTTTCCACCATGCTGTCGGAAATCCATGTGGCTGTACTTTATAGGTCTAAAATCCGGGAATCCGCCCTGGCCATGACAGAAGAGTTGAAGGGGGTGGTCAGGGATCCCGGATCCTATATGGCGTTTATCACCGGTGCCAGCCGGACGGCTGATATCGAGCGGGTACTCGCCATGGGGGTACACGGCCCCCTTGAATTGCATATCATGCTGGTGGAGGATTAAACCATGTCCGGAGACGAAGTAACAAAAGCGGAAAGCTTAAAATCGTATAAGAACCGGCTGGATGATGCCCTGGGCAACGAATTCCTCCGCAAGGCCATGGATAATTTCGCCGTGGCCTACCGCGCCTCCCGTGAAAATGCTTTCACCGGGATGGATACGGCAGAGCTGATCCAGACCGTGGCCGATGTCAAGGCCGATGCCGTTATCCGCAACCAGGAACTGATGGCGGCGTTCAGGAAAAAAGCCAAAGAGAACGGTATCCACGTTCACCTGGCGGAAACCGCCGAGGATGCCAACCGGATTATCGTCGAGATCGCCAAAAAGACAAATTGCAAATCCATCGTAAAGTCCAAGTCCATGACCGCGGAAGAGACCCATCTCAACCGCTGGCTGGAAAACGAAGGGCTTGAGGTGACGGAAACCGACCTGGGGGAGTGGATTGTACAGCTCCGCAAGGAAGGGCCTTCGCACATGGTGATGCCGGCCATTCATCTGTCCCGATATCAGGTGGCCGATCTTTTTTCTTCTGTGACCGGCACCGAGCAGGAGGCTGAAATCCAGCGCCTGGTCAAGGTGGCCAGGAAAGAACTGAGAGAAAAATTTGTCACGGCGGACATGGGGATTACCGGTGCCAATTACGTGGTCGCTGAAACCGGTACCATCGGTATTGCCACCAACGAAGGCAATGCACGTCTGGTCTCCACCCTCCCACGGGTCCATGTGGCCCTGGCCGGAATAGACAAGCTGCTGCCCACGATTAAAGAGGCCCTGGCCATCAACAAGGTGCTGCCGAAAAATGCCACGGGACAGGCCATCACCTCCTACGTCACCTGGATCACCGGTCCTTCGGAATGCAAAACCGTTGAAGAAGGCAAACGGGAGATGCACCTGGTCTTCCTGGACAACGGACGGAGTAAAATCGCCAAAGATCCTGTCTTTGCCCAGATTCTCCAATGCGTGCGCTGCGGTGCCTGTGCCAACGTATGCCCGGTCTATAGGATGGTGGGCGGCCACCAGTTGGGTTACATCTACATCGGTGCCATCGGCCTGATCACCACCTATTTTTTCCACGGCCGGGAGCATGCCAAGAACCTGGTCCAGAACTGCACGAACTGCGGGGCCTGCAAGGCCATCTGTGCCGGCGGCATTGATCTGCCGGGACTGATCAAGGATGTCCATGCCAGAATCCAGGATGAGGAGGGGCATCCCCTCCAGAGTCTGCTGCTGGGTAAAGTGCTGAAAAACCGGAAGCTGTTCCACACCCTGTTGAGAACGGCAAAACTTGCCCAGGGTCCCATGACGGAAAAGACCAAGGAAGGGCCTTTCCTGCGGCATCTGCCCATGATTTTTTCGCCGGACCACAATTTCCGGCGGTTGCCAGCCATCGCGGAAAAACCTTTCCGTGACCGCTTTAAAAACCTTAATAAAAAGGTTTCCGCCCCCACTTACCGTATTGCCCTCTTTTCGGGGTGTGTCCAGGATTTTGTTTATCCGGAGCAGCTTGAGGCGGCCATGAAGGGGTTTCAGGAGGCCAATGTTAAAGTAACCTTCCCCATGGGACAGTCCTGCTGCGGCCTGCCCGCCGTTAGCTTAGGAGAAAAATCCGCTGCCCGGGATGTGGCCCTCCAGAACCTGGATGCCTTTGAATCGGAAGATGTGGACTATATTGTTACCCTCTGCGCCTCCTGTGCCTCCCACCTGAAACACGGGGCACCCAAACTGGTGAAAAACTATGCCCCGGATAAGGCGGCTGCCTTTGCAGACAAGGTCCTGTCCTACAGCCAGTTCATGTCCGGTGTCGTGGGACTTGAAGATAAAACAGGGGCCGGAAAAAGCGTTGCCTTCCATTCCCCCTGCCATCTCTGCCGCGGCCTTGATGAACGGGAAACCCCAAAGGATGTGATTGCCAAATCCGGCAATACCTATGTCCCCACAGCGGAAGAGGAAACCTGCTGCGGCTTTGGCGGCAGCTTCTCGGTCAATTTTCCGGCGGTGTCCAACGAGATTCTTACCCAGAAGCTGGACGATGTGGAAAATTCAGGTGCGGACCTCCTGGTCACCGAATGCCCGGGCTGTGTGATGCA
>JAKSBB010000640.1 GCA_022361315.1 Desulfobacterales bacterium | reverse complement strand
GAGTTGTAACAAAGGTGTAACAGCCCTTGTTACAACTCGCGGTGCAATCCCTTTTTTAGTTGAAATTAGGTATGGCTCACGCCGCTAATTTCAATTCCGTTCGTCTTTTCGGACCGTTTGCATCTCGCATCATGTCTCTTAAAGTTGGGAAAAATTCCCAGTTTTTGGCCTGCCTCAAGCCCTTCTCAATCTCCAGCATAGCTGAGGCCACCCAGCGGTGAATTTGGTTACTGGTTTTCCAGTTTGTGACTCGCCCTGTGTACTGACTCAAACCCTTGTTCACATTTTCGATGCAGTTGGTGGTTTTCAAACTAATCCCAACTAGCTCAAAGACCTCAAGCTGATGAAGCGTCAATGTTTCCTCGAGCCCTTCTTCCAAACTTCTCGCGGCTGAAATATTAATTCTTCTCAGTTCACGAATAAGAACATCAATTCGGCGCTTTGCTTTTTTATACGTCTTCTCATCATAAGCCGCCTGTAGTTTCTGCCGAAACTTGTCCTGATCAGGCCGAGCTAAATACTTCAACACATTCTCTCTCTTGTGCCACTGACACCGTTGAATAAATGCTTTATTCCCAAACACCTGCAAAATTCCTTTTCTCAAGCCCTTGGCCCCATCAATAACAAACAGAATTTCATTGTCGATTCTTAGGCCCCGATCAATAAGACTCATTAAGAATTCTTTACAGATTAAATGATTCTCTGTACCGGCTTCCACGAAACCCAGAATGATTTTTTCTCCCTGCAGGGTAAACCCCAAAGCCACAACAATCTGATGTCTCCCATAGGTTTTTCCATCTATGGCAATCGCCACAATGTCATAGACAGATAGGTCTCTTTCCATGAGCTGACGAAGTCGTTTTCCCGTGGCCCGAATGACTTTTTTATTCACGCTGCTTTTCTTAATCCCAAACGTCTTTGGAACTTGCACCGCGGCTTTCTCATATTTTCGTTGGCTGATCCCGTTGATCACACGGGCCAGCATCAGCTCATTAATCAGACCTGGGTTCTGAAGTTGCTTATACAATCCCAGCGTTTTTTCTTGATTCTTTTTCACATCTCGAATGCGTGGAACCCTGACTTTCACTTTCTGATCCGACAAGTAAACCGAGCCCGGATTATAACCCCATCGCTTT
>JAKSBB010000743.1 GCA_022361315.1 Desulfobacterales bacterium | reverse complement strand
TTGAGATCATACCCGTGGAGCCGGCCTCCTGCCCCACGCTGACAGCAACGCCTTTCTCATACGACCACGGTGATGTGGCCAAGATGACCCCCATGCTGCCCATGCATTCCCTGGGACATAAATTTATCCCCGCTCCCATCCATGCGGGTGGTCTGCGTTACCACGGTATGGCTCCCCTGGTGTCCCATGCGGTGGAAGCCGGTCTCATGGATCCCATTGCCATCAAACAGATCGAATGTTATGAGGCCGGTCTGATGTTTGCCAGAACCGAAGGGCTTCTCGTGGCCCCGGAAACCTGCCATGCCGTTGCCGGCGCCATTCGTTCCGCCAAACAGGCCAAGGCAGAAGGTAAGGAAAAGACCATTATCTTCAACCTGTCCGGCCACGGCCTGATGGATCTCAACGGCTATGAAAAATTTATGGCCGGCGAACTTCAGAACATTGCCCTGTCTGCCCAGGATGTGGAGGAATCCAGAAAGGTCAGCCTGGAGGGGCATCCCACGCCGAAAATTTAAGCAAACATAAAATCTGTTTTTATCAGCACCCGCCCGGGTCTTTCCGGTGCGGGTGTTTTATTTGCTCATCAGCAACCAGATACCTGCAACAGCAATGACAGCACCGGCAAACGCCCTCAGAGATACACGCTCCTTATGGATGTAAATGGAGAAGGGAATAATGCAGACCGGTGTCATGGATAGAAAGGTGGAGGCCACCCCTGCGGTCAGATACTGGAGAACCATCAGGGATAATGAGACGCCGATGAAGGGGCCGATGACAGAACCTGTGGCGGTGAGGGCCAGGGCACGGGTATCCCGGACCGCAGTCCTGACATGTCCCCATCGTCTGGTAACGGTGAAAAACAAGATGAAGCAGATAAAGGCGGCAATCGCCCGGATCTGTGTGGCGGCAAAGGCGTCCAGGAAACCGTCCGGGGTCTGCATGCCGGTTTTACTCATCACATAGCCGCCGGCCTGGCCCAGCATGGCACCGGCACCGAAAAGAATCCCCCTGAAACTGGCAGTGCGGTTGATTCGGTTGGCCGGAAGGCCGGCTGGTTTGTTTTTTTCAAGGATGACCATGCCGACTCCGGTGAGGGTCACCAGCATCCCGGCCCATTGTAAGGGCAAATACGTTTCATCAAGAAATGTCCATCCCAGAATCGCGGTCATGGGGGCGGACAGGCTGAATATCAGCAGGGCGAGCCGGGGGCCCAGTTCCACCAGGGCTTTGAACAGGCAGATATCCCCAAGAAAAAAACCGATGACTCCGGACAATCCCAGGTATATCCAGGCGCGCAGGGGGAAATCCAGAGGCACGAGGCTGCCGTTCTTGACGAGGAGATACATGCTGAACAATATCAGTGCGGTGGTAATCCGGATAATGTTCACCGGGGTTGCGCCCACCCGTTTTGAGGCGGCTTCAAAAAACTGAACGCTGATGGTCCAGCAGAGGACGGTAACAAGAGCGATCAGCTCTCCGGTATAAGGCATGTCGTGATCCGATTGAAAATCAGGTAAAAAGAGTCCAGATGGCTGCTGCCCAGAGTATACCTGCCAGTGTCAGGCAGATGAATACCGCTGCACTGCCCATGTCCTTGGCCCTTCCGGCAAGGGTGTGAAATTCCGGAGATGCCAGATCTACAACTGCTTCGATGGCTGAGTTGAGTAGTTCGACAATCAGCACCTGGGTGGTGGCAAAGAAGAGCAGGCCTTTCCAGATCATGGAGAGTGGAAGAAAAAGAATCACCACTGAGAGAAGGCCAACCAAGGCCACTTCCTGGCGGAAGGCCGCCTCATTGGACATGGCGTATTTCAAGCCTTTTAACGTATAAAGGTAGGCTGACCAGACTCTGGCAAGGCCGGTTTTGGGTGTCGGTTTCGTATTCATATTGTCTGCCTACCAGGTATCGGCCGCCATGTAAAGGCGGAAGCGTGGATACCAGTACTATTCTTACAGGGTGTCCGGAAACCGGGATCTCATCAATCTTGATAGAATCCCCCTAAAATGGTATATTCATTCGATTTTTAATATGAAACCAAAAGTGTTGATGAGACGTGGTTAAAAAGAAGGATAAACTTGTATACCGCTGCACTGCCTGCGGTGCCCAGACCCCGAAATGGATGGGGCAGTGTCCGGAATGCGGCACCTGGGACAGCCTTACCGAGGAAAAACTGGTGGCGGGGACGCCGGGAAAGGCCGGAGCCGGCAAAACGGTTATTGCGGCAAAACCGGTGCCCATTGATTCCGTGGATGTCACGGAGTCCCAGCGCCTGCACACGGGAATTACCGAATTTGACCGGGTGCTGGGGGGCGGCATTGTTGATGGTTCCCTGATCCTCATTGGCGGTGATCCGGGGATCGGGAAATCTACCCTGATGCTTCAGGTGCTGGCAACCCTGTCCAAGGCGGGGAAACGCTGTCTTTACGTGTCCGGAGAAGAATCGGTCCGGCAGATTTCCATGCGGGGCAAGCGTCTGGAGTCGGCCAATCCCTCTTTGTATGTGGTGTCTGAAACCGATCTGGATTCCATTCTGGCCATGGCGGAAAAGGAAACCTATGATGCCATGGTCATTGACTCTATCCAGACCGTATTTCATCCGGAGATCACCTCCACCCCGGGCAGTGTTACCCAGATCCTTGAGGCTTCCATGCAGTTCATGCGTCTGGCCAAAACCACCGGGTTGCCCATCTTTCTGGTGGGCCATGTGACCAAGGGCGGTGCCATCGCCGGTCCCAGGATCATGGAGCATATGGTGGATACGGTACTCTACTTTGAAGGGGATAAAAGCCACATCTTCAGAATACTGCGGGCCGTGAAAAACAGGTTCGGATCCACCAATGAGATCGGGGTCTTTGAAATGCGGGAGCAGGGGCTGACCCAGGTGCCCAACCCCTCTGCGGTGTTTCTTTCAGAGCGGTCTTCCGTCGCTCCAGGCTCTGTGGTGACGGCCAGTATGGAAGGCTCCCGGCCGATTCTGGTGGAGATTCAGGGACTGGTATCCAGTACCGGGCTCGGTACCCCAAGACGGACAGTATTGGGGCTGGACAGCCACCGGGTCTCTCTGATCGTAGCGGTCATGGAGAAGCGGCTGGGCATGAATCTGGCCGGGCTTGATATCTTTATGAATGTGACCGGAGGGGTACGGATTGCTGAACCCGCTGCGGATCTGGCCATTGCCGCGGCATTGGCTTCAAGTTTTCTGGATCGGCCCGTCCACAAGGAGACCACACTCATCGGTGAGGTGGGACTGACCGGGGAAATCCGGGCGGTCAGCCATGCACAGGCCAGAATAAAAGAAGCGGCAAAGATGGGGTTTACCCGGTGTCTTGTGCCCACTGCGACCATGAAGCAATTGTCAAAAATAAAAGGAATGACCATCGAGAGCATCAGCTTTTTAAAAGATGCCATGGAGGTATTGTTTGAGGGGTAAACCCAGAAAGAAAGGCAAGGGCGGCAAAGGCGGCCAGTGGGCGGACCATTTGACGGAGAAGGCGAAATCTCAAGGATATCCGGCCCGGTCCGTTTATAAGCTGGAAGAGATCCAGAAAAAGTTCAGGGTCATGAAAAAGGGGGATACGGTGCTGGATCTGGGATGCGCTCCGGGGTCCTGGACATTGTACGCCGCCAAGCAGGTGGGTGACCGGGGCAGGGTGCTCGGTATTGATTTAAAAACCGTGGATATCAAGCTTCCGGCCAATGTTACCACAATTCAGGATAATATACTGAGGCTTGAGACCCCCGGGTTTCTGGATCAGGCTGACGGTTGCAAGCTTGTAATGAGTGATATGGCACCGGCCACCACCGGCCGCAAAGATGTCGATGCCCTGCGATCCTTTGAATTGTGCCGGATGGCTTTGGATGTGGCATTAAACCGTGTGGCGTCCAAAGGGAATTTTGTCTGCAAGATTTTCCAGGGTAATGAATTCAAGGCATTCGAGAAGGATGTGAAAGCCGCCTTCAGGGAATGTAAAATTTTTAAGCCGGAAAGTTGCAGAAAACAGAGTAAAGAAATATATATCATAGCAAAAGATAAACGATAAGGAGAGCATTGCCATGGCAGAACATAATAAATGGTCGAGTATCAAACACAAAAAAGGGGCGGCTGATAAGAAGAGAGCCAAGATTTTTACT
>JAKSBB010001299.1 GCA_022361315.1 Desulfobacterales bacterium | reverse complement strand
TCACCGGACGGCCTTCTCAGCCCTGGGGATTGTCTGGCCTCTGTCGGTCATATAGTATGTGGTGTCTTCCCGGCGGTGCTGGTAATTGTAGTTGAACTCCAAGGGGGCATATTCCGCGCATTCGTAGCAATTGAAATTCGTATCAGTGAGTGCCGCGTTGTCCAGGCATTCCGTATACTTTGCGCAGTCCGGATTTCTCTGGTGGATTTGGGTAAAGCCCCGGTCGGTCCGCAGGCGCCGGACGCCCAGTAACGCCCAGTCTTTGATACCCGGGAGTTCTGCGGCCAGCTTCTCGGTTAAATACGGGTCCAGGCGGTCGTGGGGAATGGGCCTGAACCGGACCATAAGCACCCGGGCCTTGAACTGCTGGTCGGTTCTCAGCTCCCGGGGCACCTGGCTGGCCGTCAGGACAAACCGCACATTTGATTGCACTTTCCGTTCGTATTGCTCCGGCGTCATTATGTTGAATGCATCGCAGCCGAGAAAAGAACGGAACCGGGCCGATAGAATTTCGCTTGGATTCCCCACCGGACAGATGTTCACCTGCTTGCCTTCCAGCTCCGCAAGCTTCGACTTGTCCGCCAGTTCTTCCGGCATCAGCCCCGCACACAGCTCCGGCCCCACCATCTCCCGAAGGAGATAAGCCACCAGAGATTTACCCGCACCCCGCGGGCTGAGCATAAGCAGGCACACCTGGTGCGGGGCCTGTTTCATCAGACAGTAGCCGAAGTACTCCTGAAGGATGCGGATTTCCGCCTCGGTCTCCACGGATCTCTCCAGGAACTGCAGGAACAACGGGCAGTCCGGTTGTTGTGTTGAAGTTGCCATAATCACCTCCCGAAAGGTTGAAGTTAAAAAGGGTGCCGGATTCGCCAAGGGCCAGCTCCGGCAGGCATGCATTGTAAGGAGTCACCAGATGAAACATGCCCGTTGTTGGACACCACGGAGCCGGGCGCGGTACAAACCGTTAAATGCTTTGTAATCGTCATATCAGTCAGTCGTGGATAAAGTCCCCGGGCATGTGCCCGCCGCTCCTCAGCTCGGCGTACATATCCACCAGGACCTTTTCCACCCGTTCCCTGAAAGCCGTGTCCTTTGCATTCCGGACGCCGTCACCGCCCCCGGAACCACCGGACCAAAAGTTGTTTGCCAAAATGCTCTTAAACCGGATCTCCCGGTAAACCCCCAGGTGATTACCGGCCATAGTCAGCATATCCGTTGCCAGGTCCTCAAACCCGGCCGCGTACGTATAGGCGGCCACATCCACCACCGTGCGGTCCGTGACCACCACGTCGAACCGGGCCAGGCTCTCCAGCTCCAGCCTGATCCGCTGGCAAAAAAGCCACATCTGCGCCCGGGGCGTCGTGGCCCTGCGTATGAAATACGGGCAGGCCCCTTCTATTTCGCAAAGGGCGTATATTGTGTTCCCGGCCCCGGCCCGCTTCAGGTCGGCCGCAGCCCTCAGGGCGGCATCCGCCTTGCCCGTATCATGGGCACCGGTGTATGCGATTACAGAAGGTGTCATATCTCTTCCCTCGTGGTGGTCATAAAGCCGCACCGGCAAAGCCAGGTGTAAATCACGGCCAGGGGCCCGGACAGGTAAAAACCCTGGTTTTTCATATATCGATCACATCTCCTGCAAGACATCATGCCGCCCTCCCCGCGCCGGTCCGGCCCTGTTCTATCTGTTTGCCCAGGTACCCGGCCTGCTCGTACAACACGCCCCGCTGCCGGATCTCCTTTTCCACGGCGTTCACCGAATGCACCACCGTGGCGTGGTAGCGGTTGAATACCCGGCCGATCTCCTTTAAGGGCAGGTCCGTGTATTTCCTTGCCAGGAACATGGCAAGCTGCCGGGGCTTCACAATCCGCTGTTTCCTGGACCTTCCGGCCAGCTCCTCCCGGGTCACGGGAAAGGACCTGCACACCAGATCCGTTATCTGCCCGGCCGTAATGCGCTTTTGCCGCTTGGGCATGGGCTCCACCACACTGCGCGCCAGGGGCATGTCCACCGGCAGGCCCGCAAACCTTGCCCGGGCCGCCACACTGAAAAGCGCACTTTCCAGCCGCCGGACATCCCCCTCTATCTCTTCCGCAATGTAGGAGAGAACATCATCCGGCACCGGCACATCCAGCAGCCGGGCCTTGTCCTTCAGGATGCC
>JAKSBB010000723.1 GCA_022361315.1 Desulfobacterales bacterium | reverse complement strand
GGTAATAGGTGCGGATCAGGCTGGCCGCCCGATCCGGGGTGGCTTCTCCGTCGGCAATGACTTCAAGCCCAAGGCTCAGGTAGGCCGTTGCCTTTGTCATGACGTCCCGGACGGTCTCCCGTTTCCTGAGTTTGACCCGGTCTGCCGAGATGATCTTATTGATCAAAGCGGCCAGTTCACTTTGAAACACAAAGGTTTTCTCCACCTCATCCACCCGGCCCAGGGCGGCTGTAAAGAGATCTTCCCCGTCTATAAAAGCGGTGAAGAATTGAGGCGGCAGCGGGATTTCCGGATCATATGCCGGTGTGCTGATCCCCATATCAGGCCGCTTGCGAAGTGTTCCGGAGCGGACCGGCTGGTAAATTCCAATGGCCTCGTGGGGGGGCTCAAACCCCTTTTCAGCGAGCCGGATATTTTTTTGCCTGTACTGCTCTTCCTCTGCTTCTGACGGCAGCAGGGCCGTGGTTTCCAGAAGCAGGCCGTGGAATACGGAAAGATCCATTTCCGCCAGGGATCTGAGCATGTTCTCTATGAGTTCCGGTGTGTCTTCATGGGGCCGTGTCTCCTCAGGCGGGGTATCCGGAAGGATGTCTCCTTCGTCCCCGTCGTTTTCCCCCGGGGCCCCAGGGGGGGGAGCGGGAAACCTGAAGTAGAACTTGTCATCCAGGGTAATGTAATCCTCATGGTCGGAGGGCGGGGGCTCATCATGCTCCCGTACCACCATTTCCATGTGGTGGAAAAGAAAGAATTCCAGAAATTCCGGTTTCTCTTTCAGGGTCCATCGCAGGAGGCGGTGGGGATCCGCCTTGAACAGATGGCCGAATGCCTGGGCCATCACAATCGTATTCAGCCGGTCGTCATCCCATACTTCCACGTCCAGAATATATTCCCACTGCTGGGAACTGGCCCTGGACAGCACCGGGGTGAAATCGTGGATGCCCACCTTATGCATCAGGTAGTAGAGATCCTGTTCCGGAAAAGACTGGATCAGGGTGGCGGGGGAGGGTGCCTCAAGGATCATGTCCAGGGCCTGCTGCCCCTCACTTTGAAGTATCTCCCGGCGGGTTTCCCTGAGTTTGAGTGCCTTGCGGGCAAGGTTGGCCAGTTGATGGGGCATTACGGTATCGCTCATGGTGGTTCTCTTTTACCTAATTGTTATGCATTGGTTTTCTGTTTGCAGATGGATATATAATGGCTCAGGCCCGGATCGTTGTCAAAGGGGGTGAAATGATCCAGGGCCGTTGAAAAATCCCCCAGATTCATGAGGCAGACCCCCATACAGGTGTTCAGGTCTTTGTGCGTTGGAAATTGGGCCAGGCCGTCTTTCAGGACGGTCACCGCATCCCTGAACTGCCGCTGTTTCTGGTGGAGCATGGCCAGTCCGAGGTAGGCCCGTGGATCATGACCGTAAGTGAGTGCCTTTTTAAACAGTTCAGCCGCAATTATTTCTGGCTTATCCACACCGGGATGTTCCGCATATTCACCGTGGGAAAAGGTCAGGGCCAGCCGGGAAAGGAAGTCCGCATGGAAGGGGTAAAGGTCCGGATCCTTTACAAGTTCCAGGGAGGAAACAAATTCGGGGAGGCCGGTGACAAATGCCTGGCGGAGCCGGTGGCCGAATGCCTTGACGTGTTCGAAATCCATCTCCGGATCAAGTTGAAACCAGGGGATATCCTCAATGTCTTCAAACCAGGCATCATCTGTCAGCAAGCCTTTCTGCACGGCCCGGGTATAAAGATGGGTACCCGGAAAGACCACCAGCATGTAAAACACGGTGCTCAGGGGCGCAAGCCGCATCATCAGTTCGATGCTTTCATCAATGGTATCATCGGTTTCCCCGGGAGATCCGTAGATAAAATAAGCCCGTGGTAAAATGCCGTAATTCCTGGCAAGGGTGAAGGCCTCAATACTCTTTGCATTCTCAACGGGCTTGCCCAGCCGCTTCTTTATCAGATCGGATCCGGATTCAACACCGAAGCTGATCTGGATACAACCGGCCCGGCGCATGGCAGACAAAAGTTCCGCGTCAATATAATCCACCCGGGAGATGGCGTTCCAGGTGATGGACAGACCGGCGTCAATAATGAGGCCACAGAAGTCAAGAACCGCCTGTCTGTCCATGGTAAAGGTGTCATCCGAGATATAAAAGTGAGTGACGCCGGCGGCGGCAAGGGTCCGGATCTCTTCAAAAAACCAGGCCGGAGAATGCCGTCGTACACGGGCGGTTCCCCAGAATTTGGGTGAGCCGCAGAACGTACATTTTCCCGGGCAGCCTCTGGACATGGCCAAGTGCTGGTACCGGAAATACCTGGACGGGTGGACCAATGTATCCAGGTCTTCCACCAATGGTGCATCCCCCGTGTCCGTGAACCCTGAAGACCTGCGGATAATAAGTCCTTCCACAAGGTTTAAGGCTTCCGGCAGGCGGGTTGTGTCGCCTTGCCTTCTGGCGGTCTGCAGGGCTGCCGCAAGTTTTGATACGGAGATTTCCCCTTCCCCTTTGACCACAAGATCCAGGGCCGGACAGGCACGGAAAAGGTGATCCGCCATGAAGGTGGGGGCCGGGCCGCCAAACATGATCAGCACTTCCGGCTGGATTTCCCTGGCGACTGCGGCACAGGCCGCCGCATTGATACGGCTGGGGTTTGTTACGGAAAAGCCGATAATATCCGGTTGCTGTTCCCCTGTGGTCTCCTTGAAAAGGGCAATGGGGTCCGGAGCGGCCGTACCGGGTCTGATATCAGATCTGTTTTCAGGTCCGGTGTTTTGGGGGGCAGACATGCCGGCCAGGTTGAGGATGGGCGCAGGAATCCCTTTGGCCATCAGCTGGGCCGACAGATAGTACAGCCCGATGGGGACCACCAGGGCATCCTGGTCCGTGATACGCTGGTCCAGACAGGCCGGGTTGACAAGAAGCACCTTCATTGCGGAGTTACCAGGTGTTGAGGATCAGGTCCGACAGCAGGCGTTTGGGAACGTGATGAATCTGTTCCTCGTCACGCCAGTACCGGATATCCCCGTCTTCGCCCAAGGGATCGATCTGTGCCGTTTCCACGGGCTTGCCTAAGGCGATGACCAACTTCACTTCAAGGTGATCTTCAATATTCAAAAAGGACTTGAGCTTTTTGATGTTGATGGCTGCAAACATGCAGCCCCCGAGTCCCCGGGCACGGGCTCCCAGCAGGATGGTCTGCGCGGCAATGCCATGGTCGCACCAGAATCTGTCCGCCACGGATTTATCCCCCATCACCACGATGTATCCGGTGGGCTGCTCTGCTTTTTCCGGCCCTTTCCAGTCCGTGAGATACGCTGCCCATCCCAGGCAGGAGAAAATCTCGTCATTCTTCGTCGGATCGGTGGAGATCATGTATTTCAGGGGTTGTTTATTGGCAGCGGATGCCGTATGCCGGGCCAGGTCCACCAGTGCCTCAAGATCCGTGACGGAGAGTGCAACGCTGTTGTCAAATCTCCGGCAGGAGCGGTTGGCCTTTACCAATGCAGCAAACGCTGCCGGATCTACGGTATGTTCATTGTCCATATGGACCTTCTCCCTTAATCTTTTTTACAGGGTACCCGTTCCAGCCGTGGCATGTTGATATCGATCCAGTCCAGAATCTTATCCATCTCCCGGGTTACTTCGGCAAGGGCCTTGCCCCGGTGGCTGACCTTTGCTTTTTCATCCATATCCAGCTGGGCAAAGGTTTTATTGAATGCCGGGAAGAAGAAAAGGGGGTCATACCCAAACCCGTTATCCCCCGCAGGTTCCCGGGTTAGAATCCCTTCGCAACGGCCTTCATAGGTCAGGGCCGCCCCGGTGGGAACGGCAATGGAGATCACGCATTGGAAGGCAGCTTTTCTATTTTCCTCGTCTTTCAGCGCCTCCAATAATTTGGCCACATTATCCGCATCCGAGGCATTCTCACCGGCATAGCGGGCGGAATATACACCCGGGGCGCCGTCCAGGGCATCCACACAGAGTCCCGAGTCATCTGCCAGCGCCGGGTATCCCAGCACTTTTGCGGTAAACGATGCCTTTTTATAGGCGTTGTCGTCAAAGGTTTCCCCGTCTTCAATCACCTCCGGAATCGGCCCGAAATCCGACAGGTTTTTGATCTCAATGGGATAGTCCTTTAATATCTCCTGCATTTCTCTGGTTTTGCCCTTATTGGTCGTTGCCAGAACAATGATCTGTTTCACCGTAGTCTCCTTTAATAAAAGGGGGGGTTGTTATTTTGGGGCTTAATATAAGACGGTGCCGGGGGTTTGTAAAGATGGGCTTACCCTAAGAATTCTGTTCTCGGATTTCCGGGTCCCGGACCCGGGTGTTTCAGAGGACGTGGGTGGGAAATGCATATTGATTTGCCGGGTAAAACCGGGTAGGCTGCGGAGCAGATCCGCTTCTGATTTACAGCGGTCTTTTCGTGTCAATGTCCCTTTAATACGGGTTACCCGTGAAAGGAATCCCTCACATGGCTGAGTATCAGCTGTCATTCATGCAGGCCGATGAGATTCAGGCGGCCGCAAACGTCCTCAGCATTGCCATGCTTGACAATCCCCTCCATGGGGCTGTTTTTCTGGGTAAGGATGAATCGGTGCGGGTTGAGATTGAGAAAATGTTCTTCGAGCT
The DNA here is from genome assembly GCA_022361315.1 of Desulfobacterales bacterium. Next base: position 8,171 of record JAKSBB010000723.1, on the reverse strand, counting down.
GTTGACCCGATTACCCGGTATTGTTTTCCTGGTCAGAGACGGAGAACAGATTATAGGGGTGAATCGGATGAAATCATGTACGGGAAGTCAATCAACAGGGACCCCGGAAACGGATGGTGATGAAACCGATATCAGATGGCGGAAATCCGTATGGCATGCGGAGTGGGGCCGCCGTGATCCATCGGAACAGCATTGGCACCTGGGGCCCATTGGTGTCTTACCGGCTTACCAGGGGAAAGGTGTCGGTTCGGCCCTGATGACGCGGTTTTGTCAGGAGGTGGATGCCTTCGGTGCCAAGGCTTACCTGGAAACAGACTTGGAGAAAAACGTTCTGTTCTATCAGAAATTCGGGTTTGACATTGTGGCCGTATCCGATATTTTTCAGGTTGAAAATACTTACATGGTAAGGGAAAACCAATGAAATTAAGGATCGGATATCATAGCCTCGGAGCCTGTGCCGACGGGCCGGTACGGCAGGCGGGCAGGGAAGGGGTGTTTTTGGTGGGCGCCGGTTTTTTATTTGAAGAAAATATCGGCCCTTTGCTGCCCTATATCAATGCTGTGGCAGAGCGGTCGGAACTCTACGATCGTCCTCCGATGGTGCGGTTTGTTTACAAGGGCGTGGCTTGCGCGGTGTATCCGGACCGCTGCATCGCATCTCCTCTGGAGAGCCGTGACCATGTGAGGGCCTTTGCCGATGATCTCATTGCCTATTTATCCGATATCTACTCCCGGCGTGAAGAGATCGTCCCCAAACCACAGGTATTTAAACCCGGTGCGGTGCCTCAGATTTTAAAGCTGCTCCCCGGGACCAACTGCGGGGAATGCGGGGTGAAAACCTGTATGGCCTTTGCCGCGCTCCTGGCCAGGCAACAGGTCTCTCCGGATCAATGCCCCCACATGACCCGTCCTTTGTCCCAGACCTATCCGGTACTGGATGCCGACGGCTGCCAGATATCCCAGGTGACCCTCCACATTGACGGCCGTAATGGTGCTGCTGATGACCCGCCCACCGAAACATCCACCGACCCGTCCATCAGGCCCCAGCCCGATGAGATACCGGCGGTTAAACCCGTCCGGGATCCGGAAACCGGTATATTGCCGGAGCCCTTGACCAACCGTGAACTTCAGGTCCTGTCCCTGATGGGTGAGGGGCAGACCAATCCGGAAATTTCCAGGGTCCTGGGCATCAGCCCTCATACCGTGAAAAGCCATGTGATCCATATTTTCAACAAACTCGGTGTTAATCACAGGACCCAGGCGGTGGTTTGGGCGGCTCGCAACGGGGTGATCTGAACGAATACTTTATACCGTTTTTTCTCCTCTCCCCCGTTTGGGGGATGTTTTTTCCTTTGTCTTCCGGCATCTCATGGTAAACTTAAAGAATTAATCCGCAATATCCGGCGGGAAGCCACTACCTTTATGTTCCTCCCGGGATCGAAATGAGCTGACGCGGAAAGGAGAGAAAATGCCTGAATTTAAAAACGCCATGGAAGTATTTAAGCTGCTTGATAAATCCAATTGTCGGAAGTGCAATGAAACCACCTGTCTGGCCTTTGCGTCAAAGGTCTTTCTCGGTCGTAAGTCCCTGGATCAATGCCCGGTGTTGAGTCCGGAGGTGCAGGCGCGTTATCAGGGGCATTCCCCCACGGCACTCCCCGGGGAAAATGAGCTGAAAAGGGTAATGGCGGAACTGACGGAACGGCTGGCCGATTGCGATCTTGAAGACGCCGCCAGGCGGACCGGCGGCACATACCGCGACGGCTGGCTGACCCTGAGAATTCTGGGCAAGCCGTTTTCCCTGAACAGAGACGGGCAGTTCCGGACCGACCTTCATGTGAATCCCTGGATTGCCATCCCCGTGCTCTGGTATGTGCTGGACAGTGAAGGACAGGCCCTGAGCGGAGAGTGGGTGCCCTATCGCGAGCTGAAAGGGGCCAGGGAACGACATGCCCTGTTTGTCCGGCGGGGTGAAGAACCCTTGAAGCAAATTGCCCAGAATTATCCCGGGTTGTTTGAGGATCTGGTGGATATGTTCAGCGGTCAATCCCTGCCGCCCCAATATGAGGCGGATCTCTCCCTGGTTCTCTATCCCCTCCCGTTGGTGCCGATGATGATCTGCTACTGGCGGCCGGATGACGGAATGGACTCTGAATTGACCCTTTTCTTTGACAGAAGCACCGACCGGAACGGCGGCAGTTCCATGGTGTTCAACCTGGCAACAGGATTGGTGCAGATGTTCGGGAAATTCGCCCTTACCCATGGTGTGCGTGGGGCGTGATCTTTATTTCGCACGAGTTTGTTTGCGGATCAGGGTTTCCCCTTGACAAGGCATGACCCAGGTGAGAACCTGACATCAGGTTGGCCCGGCCAGGCCCGGGCGGCAGTACCGTATCCTGCCTGATACGACACACAACATTTGGGATTCGCTTTGGATGGGGACGAAAACACATAGTCCGCAGACCTGTCTTGTGACGGGACTGCCCTGCGTGTCAAAGCCGGAATGGTCATATTCCGGAACCTCCGGTGGTTTCTCTGTTTCATTGCGGCTGTTGGGAAGCCACATTCTGTATGTCAAAGCCAGAGGATATTGCCGTTCCCATGATCAGGAGAAGAGTATCCGTTTTCGGCAGGCCGTTCGAAGCGAGTTTATTCCCGGAAACAAGCCCTTTATACTGATTTTTGACTGGACACGGTTTCGCGGCGGAAGCAATGGTGCCAGAAAAATTTTCCTGGAAAGTTTGAAAGCCGATGCCGGAATTCGCGGTGTTGTTTTTTGCAGCACTTCTTTTGTCGTCCGGATGGGGGTACAGCTGGGCAGCCGGTTGAGCCGATTCGATTTCCCCGTTTCCCTTGCAGATGATTACGCCGGTGCCGTCACCCGGGCCGTTGCCCTTTGCCGTGACGCGGATATACCGCTTCATGAAGAAGCCATGCCTGACCATGCTGAACCCTCTTCCGATAACACCATCGATTCCACAACGGCAATCACCGGCGATGAACTGGCTCCGCCGGAGAATGAAGGTGGTGTACCCAATGTGACAGATCCGGCGATCCTCCGGTATAAAAAAGATGTGTTGGACTTCATGGGAACCATGGACTGGAGCCGGAAGGGCACACCGGAACTCACGGTGGAAGAGACCCACCCCTTTCGTGAGATTTTTGATGCATTGTTGCTGATCAAATCCGATGTGGATACCATGTTTGAGGAGCGGAATACGCTGGCGTCGGAACTGGTGGAACATCGGGATTCGCTGGAGCGGATGATCCGCCTGAGAACCCGGGATTTTGAAGAAGAGGTGGCCCGGAAACAGCATGCAAACCGGATCAACGCGACCCTGTTTAAAATATCCACAGCCGTAACCCTCACGAAAAATCTGGATGAACTTTACCCCCAGATCCATGACAATCTGAACCGGATCATCCGCATGCCCAACTTTTATATCGGAATTTTTAACCGGGAGATGGACCGGGTGGATTTCCCCTATTGTGCGGACCAATACGGCACGATTCCGGACGGCATCTCCGGGATTTCTGCGGGAACATCATTATCCGGGGAAGTGGTGTTGAGCCGCCGCTCCCTGCTGCTGGACCGGAAAGACCTGGAGTCCCGGAGCCCGAATCGTCCGCTTTTTGACCGCATGCCGGAGGTCTGGATGGGGGTTCCCCTGGTCAGCCAGGAGAGGGTCCTGGGCCTGATGGCCGCGAAAAGTTATACCACCACCGATACCTTCACCCGGGAAGATCTGGAAATCCTGATGTCGGTGTCCAACCAGGTGGCCGTGGCCATTGAACGCAGGGAGGCGCTGGACCAGCTGAGGGAAAGGCAGGCGAGGTACCGTCATCTGGTCCGTACCACACCGGCGGGATACTGGCGGGTGGATGAAAATGACTATACCCTCGAGGTCAACCGGGCCCTCTGTGATATGTTGGGATATCCGGAGGATAAATTGATCGGTGCTTCCCCGATGGATTTTATCGGTCCTGATGACCGGGAACGGTATGCGGCACAGCGCCGGCTGGCCGGGCAGGAAAAAGAGCGCCGCTACGAAGCCTCTCTTCTCCGCAGCGATGGCAGGGTGATCCGGGTTAAGATTGATGCCGCCTCCCTTAAGGATGACAAGGGACGGTTTAAAGGCGGCTTTGCTTTTTTAACGGATATCTCCGACCGGTTTCAGGCCCAGAAGGCGTTGATCCGGGCCAAAGAAAAGGCTGAAGAGGCAAGCCGCGCCAAATCGGAGTTCATGGCCAATATGAGTCATGAAATCCGGACACCCATCAACGGCATTATGGGAATGGCCGAGATCCTTAAGGGCAGTACCGGGGACAAATCATTCAGGGCCCATGTCAACACCATTGAAACCGAGGCGGATGCCCTGCTGGATATTGTCAACGGCATCCTTGATTTCTCAAAGATTGAAGCCGGCCGGTTGGAATTGGAGCATATCCGTTTTGACCTGAGAAAGATATTCAGAGATGTTACGGCGGTGATGGGGATTCGCGCCGGTAACAAAGGGGTGGCCTTCATTCAGGAGGTGGATCCCCGGGTGCCCTTCCGGCTGAGAGGGGACCCCGGGCGGTTGCGCCAGATCCTCATGAATCTCACGGACAATGCCGTTAAATTTACCCATGAAGGGGAGATTATTCTCCGGTGCCGGATGAGAAACAAGGCCCAAGGATTCGTGTTTGAAGTTGTTGATACGGGCATCGGTATCCCGGATGAAAAGCAGGACCGGATCTTTGACAGCTTTTCCCAGGCCGACGGTTCCACCACCCGGAAATACGGAGGCACCGGATTGGGAACCACCATTTCCAAACAATTGGTGGAATTAATGGGCGGTTGTATGGGGTTTGACAGTAAGGAAGGGAAGGGAACCCGGTTCTGGTTTAAACTTGAGCTGGATGCCTGCGAATCTGCAGATCGTCCACCCGCCCCGGTAACAGCCGGACCGGAAACTCAGGCGTTAAAAGGCAAAACCGTTTTGGTTCTGACCCCGTCCCCTGCCCATGAACTGATGACCATGGTGAAAGCGGCGGGGGTTCACCCCCTCCATGCAGCCTCCATCGGCCAGGCACAGGAAATCATCTCAGCGTCCGGCACCCGGGTGGACCTGGTGGTCTGTACAGCCGTACAGGGATCTGATGACGGGTTTGAAACAGCGGCCGCCATCAAGGACCGGACAGGTATCCCGGTGATTCTGACCGCGGCAAAGGGGCGCATCGGTGACGGGCAGGCTTGCAGACGGGCAGGCATTGACGGGTATCTGTCCCATCCATTTACCGTTGAGGATCTGGCCGTTATCCTTTCAGAAGTGCTTTCACTGTGCGGCCGGGGAGATCCTGCCGGTTCTGATCTGGTCACCAAGCATTCCATTGCAGAGACCGGTTCCGGGAAACGGCGGATTCTACTGGTGGAGGATCACCCTACCAACCAGGAAATCGTGATGCGCCATCTGTCCCGGGCGGGGTATGAGGTCCGCCTGGCTGAAAATGGCGCCAGGGCCGTTGATCTTTTTAAAACCCACCCCTTTGACCTGGTGTTCATGGATATTCAGATGCCGGAAATGGATGGTTACGCAGCCACCCGTGAGATAAGAACGCTGGAAGAGCGGGAGGGCAGCCGGAACCGTACTCCCATTGTTGCCATGACTGCCCATGCCATGGCCGGGTACAGGGAAACGTGTCTGGCGGCAGATATGGATGACTTTCTGTCAAAGCCGGTAAAGCGGGAGGCCTTGCTTAAAATGGTTGAACGGTGGGTCGGTACTCCGGGGGATGGTGACGAAGCGTACCCCATGGAAGGTTCGGAAATTCAATCCGGAGGGAGCGGACCCCCCGCCGACCTGGATACGGTTCTGGCTGAATTTGGCAATGACCGGACATTTCTGATGGAGGTGATTCACGCCTTTCTGAAGAATGTGAACATCCAGCTGCCTCTATTTACATCGGCGTTGGAAACGGCTGATTTTGAAACCATCTCCCGGCAGGCCCATGCCATCAAAGGCGGGGCGGCCAACCTTGGGGCGGCGGCATTGGCTGACGCGGCGTTTCATCTGGAACGGAGGGGACGGAAACTGGCGGCCGGAGATGCCGGTCCTGATGCTAAGATGAGTATCGAGGGATTGATCCGGCGGCTGACGGCGGAGTACGACCGTTTCCGTGAGGCTTTCCACGGGTGGGAGGCGGCGGGTCACGGAGAAGAGATGCCGGAAGATCAATCCTCGTAAAGATTAAGCCCCGGATAGTGCTTCCGGGCACAATCCCTGCAGATGCCGTGGCTGAGTTTGGCATCCGAGTGCTGATCCAGATAGTCTTCCAATTGGTTCCAATACCCCTGATCGTCCCTGATTTTTTTACAATGGGAACAGATGGGGATCAGTCCTTTAAGGGTTTTCACATTGGCCAGGGCTTTCTGGAGTTCGTCGATGAGTTCCAGTTTTTCCTGTTCAGCCAAATCCCGTTTGTCCCTGAGTCTGGCATTTTTCAGGGCAATGGCTGTGAGTTCTCCGAACCCTTCGGCGATACGGGCATCATTTTCAGTGAATCCCCCGGGTTTATTGGCCAGTCCGATGACACCGACGGTTTTGTCTTTGATGACCATGGGAGCGAACATCACATTATCCAGGTGAACGTGGCCTTCGGGAAGAAATTGTTTCCAGTCACTTCCCATGAATTGGTTGTCGTAGACGACCCGGCATTCCCTGTAGGCTTCTTCCCGAAGTCCCCTGATGGGCATGGGCAGTTCCGGGTCCACAGTACAGGGAAGCCCGCCGTCTTCAAGGAAAAGCACTTCATTCTCACTTCCGTCTTCGGACAACAGGGCGATATAGCCTGAAACCGCACCGATCACACCGGTACATACATCAAAAATTTTTCTGGCGGTGGCCTCGAAGTCTTTTAAATCCAGTACCGCCCGGGACGCCATCAAAAGGGCGGCCACCTCTTCCTTGCGCTGGTGGGCCGTGGCAAGGGCCTCATTGGTCCGTTTCCTGGCTTCCTCCAGTTCAGTGATTTCAGTCACCGTGAGCAGCAGTTCCCCGACATCATTTCCTGAAGGGGAGTCGATGTCCGCCTGGTGACGGCCTTCCAGAAGAACATGGGTGACGGGGCTGTCACCATTGTCAATCCTTGCCCGAACCTGCTTGCCCTCCGGATTTTTGAAAAAGGCCTTATACCTAGCCCTGAACGTTTCTGCATCCTCCTTTAGCAGAAGGTCGGCAAAGGCCTGGCCTTTGCGCCGCGGGTCCAGTCCCTTCACCATGGTCAGGAAGGTGCTGTTAAAATGTTCGATGATGCCCACAGAATTTAACACCACATATCCCACCGGTGCGTTGTTGAACAGGTTGACAAACCGCACCCGGTTTTTTTCCAGGTTCCGCTGAACCAGTATCAGTTCTTCGTTCTGTATTTCCAACTCAATCTGGTGAACGTGGAGTTCTTCGATCAGGTCTTTGATTTCCTGGGTTTCGATCTTGTTCAAACGATCCGGCAGGCGGTCCATCAACTGCTCTGCTTTCTTGCGAAGCGAAGATTTAAAATCTGAATCAGCCATCTTATTGGGCAGCCTCCTGGTTTGATTGTTCGAAAATGAGGGCCAGTTTGTTGTCAGTCAGGGGAAAGGCTTCAAGCCTTACCGGGGATGTACAGCCTTCACATCCCAGATGGACATCATCAATCATCAGGGGTTTTCCGGTACCAAAGGCCGCTTCAATACGTTCCGGCATCCGGATCTCACTGATTCCGGGCCAGAGTTCATCCAGGGTTTTTCCGCGGTTATCACCGATACGCACCCCGGTCAGTTTTTCCGCGCTGGGGTTCAGGCTGTCCAGTACAAATCGCAGATCGTTTTCCCGGCGGCTGAAAATGAATACACCGGACGGCATATACCGGATCATCCTGCGGGATGCTTGTTCACTGTGCTGGAGATCCTGTTTCACCCGTTCGAGTTCGCTGATGTCCACAAAGGTCAGAATAGTTCCTGCATAATCTTCCGGCCCGATGTAATAGGGCATGACGCGGATCAGGTAATGGGTGCCGTCTGTGGCCTCCCGGCTCAGGGCCACCAGTTTTTTGCTTTGCTGTACGGTGTCAAGGGCATCGACCAGGTCGAAATCCTCGATGTGGTGGGACAGGTCGGTGATGGGTCTGCCGATGTCCTTTTCCAGGATATT
>JAKSBB010000384.1 GCA_022361315.1 Desulfobacterales bacterium | reverse complement strand
TTCAAAAATAAGGTGTGCCGTCTTTTCAATATTGGCAAAGGCATATTCCCAGCCTTGAATACTTGCCTGATAAAACCGTTCCACCAGTTGGGGGTTTTCCTTCAGCATCTTCTCTGAAGTGAACAGAATATCACTGTAAAAATCGAATCCATACGCCTGGGGAGAAAACACGCGGTAGTCAACACCTTGCTTTTCCATTTGAAACGGTTCGTTGGAAATATAGGCGGCAATGGCATCGGTTTTTTCATTCACAAGGTCGGTAATATTAAAGGTATGGCGCTGCTTTTTGTAATCGTTATCCCCGATCCGGTTGGCCATGAGCATGGCCGTAAGAGAGGCCATCCCCACCTCATCATCCGCCACCATAATACGTTTGCCTTTTAAATCCGAAATGGTCTGGATATCTGGTCGCTCCTTGGCCAGTAGGATAATCGGAGAATGCTGGAAAATGGCGGCCAGCAGTACGATTGGCTTCTCTTCCATTTTTTCGACGATCAGCGAAGAGCGGCCCACACCGAAATCCGCTTTCCCTTCAACAACATCCCGGGTGACGTTTATTCCGGATTCGTATTCCTTGATATCAACGTCTAACCCGAGGTTGTCGTAGAACCCAAGCTCCTTGGCAACGTAATAGCCTGCGAACTGGAACTGATTTTTCCAGATCAATTGAAGATTTACCTTGTCTTTTCCCATGGCCGGGCCGGAGAAAACCGACAAAAGCACAAAACTCAAAAGAGAAATAAAAATCGTATGCAATTTGCTCATGAATATATCCTAAAAATCATACGCGCGATGAATTGGATTCTATAAATTTTGCGGGTGTTTCCTTTGGCTATCATTTTCAGATTTTCGTCATTGTTGCAAGCAATAAATTTTTTGTGGTTTATCGTGTTGGCCGGTTTCCCTCTTCCCCCCGGAAGTATGGGGTATACATCGAAATCCACGTTCTTTGTAATCCATTGTTTTCTTTTGCATTCCTAAGCCAACTTGTGTACGATTGTGCCATAACCTGAAAAACCAGACGAAAAGGCCGTGGGCTATGGAACCTGAGATACCGTCCTATAACGATCTCCTGCGCGGGATTGACCGGTTGAAAAAGGAAATGGAGCAACTCCGTGACAGGGAACGGGTATTCCGGGAGTTGTTTTTTAAAAGCCCCGCCGCCATGGTCATTACCCGGTTGTCCAACGGGGAGTTCATGGAGGTCAACGACAGGTTCTGCGAATTATTCGGCTATACCCGGGACCAGATCCGGGGCCGCACATCCGTGGAGACGGGTTTCTGGGAGACGGCCCGGGACCGGCATGAAATGAAACAGCGGCTGGTTGAAAAAGGCAGTGGCGACCACCGGGTGGTGACCTACCGGGACAAATCCGGCGACACCCGTACCGGAGAACTGTCCCTTGAACTGATGACCTACCAGGGTACGGAATGCATATTCTCCACCCTCACCGATATCACCGACCGTCAGCGGGCGGAGGAGGCCCTTCGGGAAAGCGAAGACCATTTCCACAGGATTCTGAACCACGCCACGGCCGTGATCTACGTCAAGGATACCGAGGGCAGATACACCTATGTCAACAAGGCCTATGAGGCATTCATCGAAATACAGCGCAGCCGGATCATCGGTAAAACGGATTTTGAACTATTTCCCGCATCCGTGGCAAATGCCCTGACAGAGATCGACAGAAAAGTCATTCAAACCCGGGAACCCCAGGAGCTGGAAGAAATGGTTCCCGAGGGCGGTGACATGCAGACCTATCTCTCCGTTAAATTTCCCCTGATCAGAGACAAGGACCAGGTCTACGGCGTCTGCGGCATCTCCACCAATATCCAGGAACGGAAAAACGCAGAACGGGAGAAGGAGCGTCTCATCGTCAGCCTGCAGAATGCCCTCACTGAAATCAAAATTCTCCAGGGTATCATCCCCATCTGCGCCAATTGTATGAAAATCCGGGATGACCACGGGTATTGGAACCAGCTGGAATCCTATATTGAGCAGCACTCCGGCGCGGCGTTCAGCCACAGTATGTGTCCGCCCTGTGCGGAAAAACTATACGGTGACGAACCCTGGTTTCAACGGATGCAGGAAAAGCGCAGAAAATAATCCGCGACATCTCAGCCACGTGTCCTGCGTTATAAATTTTAATCCACATATGGGAATTTTATCGGGAAGGAGCGACTGCCGGTCCGGCCAATGGGGCCGGGACCGGCAGTAAACTGCCGTTTCAGGCAGGAGGTTTTCCCAAAAGCGGGGTTACCCGTGATTTGGAGCCATCAGTTCTCAGCCGGCATCTCCACAGGTTTTGAGATACGGAAACGGCTTTCAAGGAAGATGTGGAGCACCACCCCCACACCCAGTCCCCAGGCCGCCCCGTGCATGGCCAGGACCACTGCCATGGTGCCGGCAACCCCGAGCTGCAGGGGTTCCTTGATCTGCTTAAACGCGGTGATGATACACAGATACCCGGTGACCACCATGGTCAGGGACAGGCCGATGGGCAGGAAGGGTTTGAAAAAACTCACCAGCGGCAAGGCGAACAGCGCCATGAAACCGGCAATCCAGAAAGTACCCGCACCGCTGAAAATGGAATCCATGGCTGCCCTGCCCTGGCGGTAACGGTCGGCCACAGTGGCGGTGACCGCCGTCCATATGGGGCCGGCAAGCCCCGGATAAGGGGCAAGGAAGGCATGGAGGACATTACGCAGCCCGGTGATGATATGAATCCGGTCCGTATCGATATCCACCTTTTCATCCGGCCGGCTTTCCTTGCAGGCGGCCTTCACCAGCACCGTTCCCACGATCACGTCGCCAAATGCAATGATGTAGGCGATGATGGCCGTGGGAACCGCCTTCATGAACATGTCCGCATCCGGGAATCCCACATTGAAAGGCAGATAGGCCCACATGTCCTTAAACGCCGGCATGGTGATGCCCCACTGAATGTCGGGCACCGGATATTCGTTCACCAGCATACCGATACCAATGGCCACGATCATGGCCGGTACCATCCCGTATTTACCCAGGATCTTGGCCAGACGGTTGTCGGTTTTCATCCGTGAAAAGGAGATGGAAAAGAGCATGTAAAAGCAGACCAGGCTGCCAAGACCTATGGCAATTGGGGTTTTGGGAATTCTGCCGCCCATTTTCAGTTCTCCCATATAGGCGGCCACACCCGCCCCCAGGAGTATGCCGGCCTTAATGGAATCCGGCACTTTGGCCACCACCTTGGAACTGAGCTTGGTAATCCCTAAGAAGAGAAAAATGGCCGCCACCAGGATCTGCAGGGCCACCAGAGCCTTGATAGCTTCCGGCCCAGGTGTGAATTGCCCCAGATAGAGCAAAACGACCGGAATGGCCGGGGTAATCCACCCCGGCACCATGGGGGTACCCAAAAAGGCGGGCATCATGAATCCGATGCCGCATACAAAGACAAAGGCCAGGGCGATTTCATAGGGCAGGCCCAGGTATTTCTGGAGCAAAGGGATCATGGCCAGACTCACCACAAAGAGAATCAGGGCCTGGACAAACTCCACCCATTCCCACCGGTAGTGGATCAGGGGTAGGCGGATCTTAAAGGGACCGGCGGGCCAATAGGGCTGTTCTTTTCCGTCTATGCGTTTTTGAAATGACATATTTACGTATCTCCTTCCGGCTGCCCGTAGCGTCAGGCAGCCGTAATCAAACATATTTTGGCGTCTTCACGTACCTGCGTTTATCAGTTCACCATCCTGTCCCGGCCTTCCCACTCTTTTTCCCTGAGTTTGAACTTCTGGATTTTTCCGGTGGCGGTTTTGGGCAATGCCCCGAATTCCACATGTTTCGGCGCCTTGAACCGGGCCAGTTTTTCCTTGCAGAAGGCAATGATATCACCGGGGTCCGGGGTGGTGCCG
>JAKSBB010000407.1 GCA_022361315.1 Desulfobacterales bacterium | reverse complement strand
CTGGCTTACGAACTTGGGGGAGAGTGGGAAGATACCAAATTGGATCCCCTGTCCACCGAGCACAAGGCAAAGCTGGTGGCCAGTCTCCAGAACCATTCGGCCGGCACTGATACCCTGGTGAAATGTGATTTCGGCAGTTTCGGCATCTCAACAGAAACCTATGCTGAAATGCTCTCCGCAGCCGTGGGCAGAGAGATCACCGCCCGGGACATTCTGGATACCGGGGAGCGAATCTGGAGCCTCACCCGGATGTTCAACATTGCTCAGGGTCTTGACACCTCACAGGATACGTTGCCCAAACGGTTTATCAACGAGCCCCTGCCGGACGGACCGGCCAAGGGACACCGGATCACCGAAGAAGATATGACCACAATGCTTCAGGACTATTATCAGGTCAGAGGATGGGACACCAATGGGGTTCCCACAAGCGCGACCCTGGCCAGGCTGAACCTGACCCATAGTGAATAAAGACACCCAATAGAACTCACCCCCGGCGAAGACCCGGGTAAGCACCGAAAGAATCGCGGAACACGATTGGAAGGAGCGGATAACATGGAAAAAACCTACGACTACATTATTATTGGCGGCGGATCTGCCGGTTGCGTGCTGGCGAACCGCCTGAGCGAAGACCCCTCAAACAAGGTCCTGGTATTGGAAGCCGGTCGTCCCGACTATATCTGGGACGTCTTCATCCATATGCCGGCCGGCCTGACCTTTCCCATCGGTAATAAGCTCTACGACTGGTGCTATGAAACCGAACCGGAGCCTTTCATGCAAGGCAGAAAAATTTTCCACGGCCGTGGCAAAGTTTTAGGCGGTTCCTCATCCATCAACGGTATGATCTATATCCGCGGCAATGCCATGGATTACGAAAAATGGGCCCAGGACCCGGGGATGGAGCAATGGGATTATGCACACAACCTGCCCTACTTTAAAAAAGCAGAGAACCGGCTTAAAGGCGGTGATGATTACCACGGCACAGAAGGGCCCCTGAAACTTGAAACCGGCCCCTGCAAGAATCCCTTGTTTGCGGCCTTCCTGGCATCCGCCAAAGAAGCGGGATATCCGCTCACCGACGATGTCAACGGGTATCAGCAGGAAGGATTCGGTGCCTTTGACCGGAATATCCTGAGGGGCAGAAGGCTTTCTGCCGCCCGCGCCTATCTGCATCCGGTGATGAAACAGCGTCCCAACCTGGATGTCATCTGCCGGGCCTTCACCACCCGCATCCTGTTCGAGGGTAAAAAAGCGGTTGGTGTCGAATACCAGAAAGGAAACAGCAAAACACTTCTCACGGCACGGTCCAACGAGGTGATTTCCTGCGGCGGCGCCATCAACTCTCCCCATACCCTGCTGCTGTCCGGTGTGGGCAACGCAGACGAGCTCAAAAAAATGGGCGTTCCCGTGGTTCACGACCTGCCGGGGGTGGGTGAAAACATGCAGGATCACCTGGAAGTTTACGTCCAGTATAAGAGTAAAAAACCGGTGTCCATGAACCCGGCACTGAAGTGGTGGAAAAAACCCTTTATCGGTTACCAGTGGCTCTTTCACCGTGCAGGTGCAGCAGCCACCAACCATTTCGAAGCCGGCGGATTCATCCGGAGTAACGAAGATGTGGAATACCCCAACATCCAGTTCCACTTCCTGCCCCTGGCCATCCGCTACGACGGCAGCCAGCCCAGTTCCGCACACGGGTACCAGGTTCATGTGGGCCCCATGTACTCCAACGCCATCGGCTCCATTAAACTGAAGTCCAAGGACCCCAGGGTTCACCCCGCACTCCAGTTCAACTACCTGTCCACAGACCAGGACAAACGGGAATGGGTGGAAACCATCCGATGTGCACGGGATATCATGAACCAGTCATCCTTTGACGAATTCAACGGCGGTGAGATTTCTCCGGGTCCGGGTGTGGAAACGGATGAGGAAATTCTGGACTGGGTAAGAAAAGATGCGGAAACCGCCCTGCACCCCTCCTGCACCTGTAAGATGGGCACCGATGACATGGCGGTCGTCGCACCTGACTCCATGAAGGTCCACGGCGTCGAGGGCCTCAGGGTGGTGGATGCCTCGGTCATGCCCTACGTAACCAACGGCAATATCTACGCCCCCACCATGATGCTGGCGGAAAAGGCGGCGGATATGATTCTGGGCAACACCCTGGCAGCACCGGAAAATGCCCCCTTCTACCGCCACAAAAAAGACTGATGTTGAATGTAAGTTAAGTTTTTGGGTTGCACATGGTCCGGATGGTGTTGTATGAGACACCATCCGGATCACCTTTTTTAAGGAGGTAACATCATGAAGCTGAGTTTAAAGCAGAAGTTCATCATCCCCACTGTCATCCTGATTCTCACCGGTATGGGGATTCTTTCCGTTCTTTCATTCGTCCAGTCCAAAGCTGCACTTCAGGAAAGCATCGTGGGCCAACTCCAGAACGAAGCCGATGCCCGGGCAGCCATGCTTGCCTCCTGGATCGGTGAGCGCCGCCTCAACGTGGAAAGCTGGACCAAGGAGAAAAGCTTTCCATCCGCCGTGGACACCTCTTGGATCGACACCTACACAAGAAAAAAAGCATCCCAGAAGCTGGCCACATTCAAGGATGCTTACACCATGTATGAAGATATCTGCCTGGCGGATAAGGACGGCAAAGTCGTCTCCTCATCCGACAAGAGCCTGGTGGAGACCCTGAATGTCAAGGACAAGGCCTTCTTCGGTAAAGCTTTTTCCGGTGAGTTTACGGTCAGCAGCCTGTTCAAAAGTGAAAAAACCGGAAATCCCGTATTCATCATGGCCGCCCCCATCCACATGATGGACCAGATTTACGGTATTATTTTCGTCTATACGGATTTCTCCATCTTTGCCAAGGATTTCATCGACCCTGTGAAAATCGGGCAGGAAGGGTATGCCTGGGTGCTGAACGAATCCGGGGTGGCCATGACCCATCCGGATCAGGCGCAGATTTTCAACCTGGATCTGAGTAATACACCGGAATGGCAGACCGTTTCATCAACCGACCGCGGTGTCATCCAGACAACCACCGGTGATGCCGAGACCATTTCAGCGTTCAGACGGATCACAAGCCCGGGCGGCTATATTTCAGTGGTGGCCCTGGAAAACGAAATTCTGGCCCCGGTTACCGCACTTGGCAGGACCAGCCTCATCTCAACCCTTATCATTGCCCTGGTGGCCGGTGTGATCCTATATCTGATTACCCGGAGCGTCACCGGTCCGGTGAACCTGGTGGTGGCAGGACTTAAAGATGCAGTCCAGGGAGAAGGCGACCTCACCAAACGCATACAGGTAAAAAGCCGGGATGAAATCGGGGAACTGGCCCACTGGTTCAACGAATTTGTCAAAGCCATCCAGACCGTTATTGTGGATGTCTCAGCCAACGCAGGCCAGTTGGGAACCGCGTCCCAGGGGTTAACCGAGATATCGGATACCATGGCCAAAGGAGCGGAAGAAACAGAAGGCCAGGTGGTGCAGGCCAATACCGCCGGTGAAGACCTGCGTGTAAATATGAGTTCGGTGGCGGCCGCCATGGAACAGGCATCCACCAACCTGAGTATGGTGGCGTCGGCCTCGGAAGAGATGTCGGCCACCATCAATGAGATTGCAGGTAACACGGAAACCGCCAGATCCACCACAGACAATGCGGTGCAGCAGGCCGGCCAGACCTTGGAAAAAGTGAATATTCTTGGGGATTCAGCCAAGGAAATCGGCCAGGTGGTTCAGTCCATTGCCGATATCTCCGACCAGGTGAACCTGCTGGCCCTCAATGCCACCATTGAAGCGGCCCGGGCCGGAGAAGCAGGCAGAGGCTTTGCCGTTGTTGCCAACGAAATCAAGGAACTGGCCGGCCAGACGGCCGAAGCTGCCGGGAATATCAAAGAACGGGTCACAGGTATCCAGAACGCCACCGAAGAGACCATCGGTGAAATTTCAGGTATATCCACTGTTATCAACGGCATCAATGAGGTGGTTTCAACCATTGCCGCAGCCATTGAAGAGCAGTCCGTGACCACCACCGAGATCACCACCAACGTGACCCAGGCCACCCAGGGCATCATGGAGGTGAATGAGAAGGTCAGCGTCAGCAGCGGCCATGCCGATGAGATCGCCGGTGTGATTTCCCAGGTCAGCGAGGCATCCAAGGAGATTTCTCAGAACAGCGGCCAGGTGAACACCAGCGCCGGAGATTTATTGGCCCTGGCAGAAACCCTGAACACGCTTGTGAATAAATTTAAAACCGCCTGAGTTCAAAAATAACACCCCTGGCATTCCTGTGCCGGGGGTGTTTTTCACCTATCAATCTGAATAGGCAAATATCCTTATCAAATTAATCGAAAAACTCCTGTTGTGATGACTACCAAATTGTGGTACCGTAATTTTTAAACTAAGAAGAAAACTACCAAAATTTATTTAATTTAACCGGGTCGCCACCTGATTTGTGAAATAATTTGCCCATTCACACCCAGGTAATATCGCGATCACTAAACCCGATGTATAGCTGCGCACGAGGGTCTCCCCCGTCTAACTGCAGTCGTATTTCGTCCGGATCTTTTCGTCTGTGGCGGAGGAGGAATACCAACACGCAACAAACCCATGACAACAAAGGAGAACCAGGCATGAAAAAATTTTTGATTTCACTCATCTGCATCCTGTTCAGCGTAACGATTTGCCAGGCCGATAATAAAATGGTCAGCGGGGCCTCTGATCCCTGGCCTCCCTTTGTTGATCCGGACCACCCTAAAAAAGGTATTTCTATTGAAATTGTCACAGCGGCTTTTGCATCCCAGGGGTATACGTTCGAACACAAAGTCATGCCCTGGGCAAGGGCGGAGGACGCCGTTAAAAAAGGTAAGGTTGACGTCCTGCCCAACACCTGGTTTACCGACAAACGCACGGCGTATCTCAAATACAGCGAACCCTACGCATCAAATGAAGTAAAGTTCATCAAAAAAAAGGGAAGCACCTTTGAATACAATGGTCTTGGCAGCCTCGCCGGTAAAAAAGTGGGCATCATGCTCGGCTATGGATATGCCGACGATTTTATGAATTCAAAAGAGTTTAAACGGGAAGCCGTCAGCGATTTCATGGCCAATATTAAAAAGCTGGTGGGCGGACGCATTGATTTAAGCCTTGAAGATGAGATTGTGGCAAAAAACAAAATCGCCAAAAAAGCCCCGGCCCTTCTGGACAAGATCGAATTCACCAAGAATTATCTGTCCAGCAACAGCCTTCATGTGACCTGCGGTTTGGAGAATCCCAGACACGATGAGATCATCAATGCCTTTAATCAGGGACTTGAAACCATCAAATCAAACGGCACCCTGGCCGCTATTCTAAAAAGCTACGGCATAGAATAAATATGGACTGCATCGGCCGGCCACCCTGAGGTGTTCCGGCCGGTGTCTATCTCAGTTTAAATCTGATCCGCAGCACATTATCCTCAAACCCGGCACCTGTGATCCGGAATCCACCGATCTCGCCGGTGGATGAGACATGTTCACCGATGCAGGGACAGGCATCATAATCCCCCATCCGCACAACCCTGAAATGAGTCATATCCTCCTTACCGGGTACCCGTGCCAGGTCAAACGCACGTTCCGCCGCCTCCCGCGGCATCTGCTCAATAATTACCGGATAATCCAGTTGAATAGCCCGGTTTACATCTTCCTGGACGGCCTCAACCTCCTCCGGAGTCAATGCCCGCTCAAATTGATAATCACATTTGGACTTTTTAGGATTGATATGCGCAGAAAAACACCGGCCGCAATCAAAACGACGGACCATTGCCTGGTTGAGCAGATGTTCTGCCGAATGCATTCTGGGATCGTAGGATTTTGACATGGAATCTCCGAAAAAATTAGGATGAAAAGGAACCGAGAAACTGTTTAAAGTCATCCGGCATCGGCGCTTCGAAGGACACCCGTTTCCCCGAATAGGGATGCCTGAAGCTCAAACGCCAGGAATGCAGCATTTGCCGTGGCGCAAGCGCTTTTCCTTTGCGGTTGCGCCGCATCTGATACACCCGGTCTCCAAATAACGGAAACCCCTGATGGTAAAAATGCACACGGATCTGATGCGTACGGCCTGTGTATAGCTTTACATCCACCAGAGCCCCTCTGGTGAACCTTTCAAGGACGCGAAATCCGGTTCTCGCCGGCTTTCCGGTTTCCGGGCTCACGGACATCAGCTTTCGTTTGGTGGGGTGCCGGCCGATGGGCAGATCAATAACCCCCTCATCCGGAATCCCATCCCCCTCTGCCAGGGCCAAATAGTGCTTGCCCACACGCCGCTGCTTGAATTCCTTTTGAAGGAATCTCAGTGCACCGGGACGTTTCGCCACCACAATCAGCCCGGATGTATCCATATCCAGACGATGGACGATTCCGGGCCGTTGGGGATCTTCCCACCCTGCGCCGCCAAATGCACCATCATATGCCAGAAGGCCGTTAACAAGGGTGTCACCGGTATGTCCGGGCGCTGGATGGACCACCAGTCCGGGCGGCTTATTCACCACCAGAATACGGGAATCCTCATGAATAATATCCAGATCAATTGACCGGGCCTTGGGAAGGGGCTGCTGATCATCCTCCGGGATCCTTCCAGCCACCACATCCCCCGGTCTGACTTTATATGCCGGACGTTTTCTTTCTCCGCCCACCAGCACCCCGCCCTTGGCAATCAAAGAGGAGGCTTGGCTTCTAGAACAATGAGACACATGGGCAGCCACAATCTGATCCAGACGGGTGCCTTTAGCTTCAGGAGATATGGTAATTGAAAATTTCATGGAAACAAAAAAACCGGCAGACCGTGATCAGCCTGCCGGTTATTTATACACTCAGGGGGTTTAATCAGTTGAACAAGTTCTCAATTTCCTGCATCATTGACTTTTCATCAATATCTTTGGCCATGGAAAGCTCCTGAACCAGAAGGTTCTGGGCCGTATCCAGCAACTTACGCTCGCCAAAGGAAAGATCTTTTTCCAGTTTGAGCTGAAAAAGATCCCGGAACACTTCTGCCACGTCGTAGATGGAACCGGTCTTAATCTTGTCCATGTACTCTCTGTAACGACGGTTCCAGGTTTGATTGTCAGTGTTCTGGGCTTTTTCCTGCATCACCTTGTACACTTCAGGGACTTCATTTTCAGGGATGACTTCCCTGAGCCCTACGGATTCTACGTTGGATGTCGGAATCATGATGACCATGCCGTTCTCCACAATTTTCATCATGTAGAAATTCATGGTATCGCCGTTGATTTCCTTGCTCTCGATGGATTCGATGTAGCCAACACCGTGTGCCGGATAGACAGCAAGGTCGCCCTTCGCAAATTCTTTTTTGGTTGTGTTACCGTTTGCCTTAGCCTTGGTCGTTTTGGAGTTTTCTCCCATTGATAGCCCACCTTAATTTGTGTAAAAACAACTTGCCCATTCTCAGGCAGAGAACCATATTTTCACAATATTGTCAACAAAATAATTCACGGATCGCTTTGGTAAATAAGGTTCTTGTTGAATTCATTGACTATTCATTCAAAAAAAATCTGAAGGGAAGTTAACGATTTATGAAATAAGAGAAAAAAAAGGAATTGATAATTTAAATTCAAACAAGGCAAAAAAAAGAAAATCAGTCCACCACCGAAGCAAAGCCGCCTTGCCGCCAAGGAACTAGACGATGACTGAATCGTTTTGAAACAGAGGATATGAAGCGATATTCAGCCTGCGAAGAATTACTTGCGGGAGTTTACTTTGTTCATTGCCTTAACCACCCCGTTTTCAAGAATGGCGATACATGCGTCCACCGAATTATCCACAAGGTCATCCAGTCCGGATTGCTCTTCCGGGGAGAATTTACCCAAAACATGTCCCGTGACATCACCTCGCGAACCAGGGTGCCCCACCCCCACACGAATACGGATACACTCTTTACGCCCGAACGAATCAATTATGGAGCGAATACCGTTGTGGCCACCGTGCCCCCTGCCCCGGACGATTTTAATTTTCCCGAATTCCAGATCCATATCATCATGTATGACGATGATATCCCCCATATCTATTTTATAATAGGAGGCCAGCCGCTGAATGGGGATACCACTGCGGTTCATATAGGACATGGGTTTAACAAGGAAGAGATCTTTACCGCGCACCCGTGCCCGGGTAAAATCCGCATCAAACTTGTTTTTATCAAGGGATTTGCCCAGCCTGGATGCCAGGGCATCAACCACCTGGAATCCAATATTATGACGGGTCTGGGAATACTCCTTTCCAGGATTTCCCAGACCCGCCACCAATGTAAAACGTGAATCAGACATCTTGTGGGACGACGAAATTATTCGTCTTCGGGAGCTGCCTCTTCCATTTCGATTTCAGCATCATCATCTTCTTCGTCTTCAACTTCGTCGGTAGATGCTGCCGGCGGTACGACGGTGATCACGGTGAAGTTAACTTCATGGGGAATCTCGATATCATCACCCAGGTCGATATCTTCCACATGGATGGCATCGCCGATGTTAAGTTCGGAAATATCCAGAACGATGCTTTCCGGTGTATGTTTGGGCTTACAGAGGATATCCAGTTCACGACGAATAATCTGAAGCAGGCCACCCTCTTTGCTACCGGCGCTGACGCCTTCGGTCTCAACGGGAACGGTAACGGAAACTTTGGCATCCATATCGATTTCATGGAAGTCGATGTGGACATAGTTCAGTCCCCAGGTATCCATCTGGAGATCTTTGAGCATTACGGATTTTGTTTCACCACCTTCAATGGCCAGATCAAAGAACAGACCGCTGGTACCGTTTTCTCTGATGATCTTGTCAAATTCCGGTGTGTCAACCGTCAGCATAACCGGCTCGGTCTTGGCACCGTAAACGATGGCAGGAATGGCATTGG
This sequence comes from Desulfobacterales bacterium, assembly GCA_022361315.1. The sequence goes on along the minus strand of JAKSBB010000407.1, from coordinate 3,184 downwards.
CAGCTCTGATTTTCCTGGCTGCGCCCTTTCCTTGGGTTTCTCTTTTCTTTACGTTTAATTCAATGAGTTCCAATGTTTTACCCTCCAAATCTGCCGCTAGGGGCAGCTCAACTTAAAAAAAACTGTCTATACAAACAGAGAATTTACAGAATCACCCCTGTAGCTGCGCATAATTGCCTCACCCACCAGCTTGGCAATGGAAAGGGTCTTAATCTTGCCACAGGCCATGGCCGCCTCGGAAAGGGGAATGGTGTCGGTTGCAACAAGAGAATTTAAAGACGAATCTTTGATTCTGTCAATGGCTGGACCGGACAGCACCGGATGGGTGCAATAGGCGTGAACCTCTTTGGCCCCTTTTTCCCGGATTACCCCGGCGGCTTCTGTCAATGTGCCGGCCGTATCCACCGTGTCATCGATAACAATAGCGGTTTTCCCCTCAACATCTCCGATAATAGCCATGGCTTTGGCCTGATTCGGGGCACTGCGGCGCTTATCAACAATAGCCAATCCCGCGTTGAGCCGTTTGGCGTATGCACGGGCGCGTTCAACACCGCCGGCATCCGGAGAAACGACCACCAGGTCCTCGGAGCCGAAACGGCTTTTGATATCGTCAATGATAATCGGTGCTGCGTAGAGATTATCCACGGGTACGTTAAAGAACCCCTGAATCTGACCGGCATGGAGATCCATGGTAATTACCCTGTCCACCCCCGTGGTGCGCAGAAGATCTGCAACCACCTTGGCGGAAATCGGTACCCGGGGGGACACTTTTTTATCCTGGCGGGCATATCCGAAGTAAGGGATGACCGCAGTCACCCGGCTGGCGGACGAGCGTTTGAAGGCGTCAATGAGCAGAAGAAGCTCCACCAGATTGTCATTCACCGGGTTGCAGGTGGACTGAATTACATAAATTTCCTGCTTCCGTACGTTTTCGTGAATTTCAACCTGGGTTTCCCCGTCACTGAAACGGTTGACTTTCAATCTCCCCAAAGGTTTTGCCAGGTATTCCGAAATCTTCTCTGCAAGGAGCGGATTTGAATTCCCGGCAAAAACTGACAAGCCATTCATAGGTAATTCTCTTTATCTTATATATATAAGTTTGGCTGGGGCGAGAGGATTCGAACCTCTGAATGCAGGGATCAAAACCCTGTGTCTTACCGCTTGACGACGCCCCAGTACGTTAAACTCAACGCCTGATCTGCCCTATTTTAGACAAATACACTTTTTTTCTGCCGCCGTCCCATGCCTGGCTTAACCGGTCAAATCCGGCCTTTGCACCGTCACGGTCCGAATAAAGAGCAAAAAGAGATGAGCCGCTTCCAGACATATACACATTTCTTTGCAGCAACAACGCCATCTCTTCTTTGGTTGCACCGATCTCAGGGTAGAGTTCGCAAGCCGGAACTTCAAGGTCATTTTGCAAGATCTCCCTGCCATCGAGCGCCCGCCCTATTGGCAGCACATTCGAACCAGGATTTATAGTACAGTCCGGCGTGAATGTCAATCCAAATCCTAACTTTCTGAAAACTTTAACCGTTGAAGCAGCCACACCGGGATCACAGAGAACAATCCAGTAATCCGGCAGCTCTGCGCAGGGTGAAAGATCCTCTCCGATCCCGGACGCAAAAGCCGGCCCGCCAACCATGAAAAAAGGAACATCCGCGCCAAGTTTCACCCCAAGACGCATCAGTTCTTCGTTGGTGAAAAGATGACCCATTTTCTGGTTGAGCGCCATCAGTACCGCAGCCGCATTGGAGCTGCCGCCGCCAAGCCCGCCGCCCACGGGAATATTCTTTTCTATGGCAATAGAGACGCCCCGCAAGGGAAACGCCGGATTTTTATCCCGACTGGCATCTAAAAACAACACAACCGCTTTATGAACAATATTTGATTCATCTTCGGGCACATGGGGATGATCACAGAACACCCGCACCCCGTCTCCGCCAAAAGACATATCAATGCTGTCGCTCAGATCAATGGGGGCCATCAATGAATACAATTCGTGGAACCCGTCCGGGCGCTGCCCGGTGACATGGAGAAACAGATTAATCTTTGCCGGAGATGACAGCCGTATCATCCGGCAGAGGCCTCCACATAAGCCATCCGAAGCTCGCTGATCAACGCCTTGAGCAGATTTGCCTCATCTTCCGTCAGGTTTCCCCGGGTCTTCTCTTCAAGCATGGCGATCATATCTATGCTATGCTGAGCCATGGGCAGATCAATTGTTTTGTTTCCGGTTGACGGATCCTCAACCTTACCCAGCTGCACCAGCCCCGATGAATACAGAGACAGGATAAAACTTGAAAAATCAATTTTGGGCATCTGACACCCTTGCGACTCTTCCCCCCCGTTCTCCATTGTAAATCCGTTTCCTTCTGGCATATATCTCTCCTATGGCAGTTCATATCAATTTCATCATACATCCCGGCAAACAGCAGGCTTGCCCACAGAAGATATGATGGGGAATAAAATAGGGCTTTTAGGGGATTAAGTAAAGGGAGGAAAACAAAAAAAACAAAGTAGACAAAACAGCCGGTGCTGATGGGCAGCACCGGCTGTTTATATAGCCAACAAAGATAAATCAGCGCGCACTGTCTATCCTTATTATATCGCTATCAATTAGCTTAGAGATCACCAAGCGCCCACTGAGCGGACTTCAGGGTGTTCTTCATCAGCATGGCGATGGTCATGGGGCCTACGCCGCCGGGAACAGGTGTAATTTTGCCTGCGATTTCTTTGGCAGCTTCGAAATCCACGTCACCCTTGAGGATGGCTTTACCGGTTTCTTCATTCATGCCAACGCGGTTAACACCAACGTCGATAACAGTGGCGCCGGGTTTGATCCATTCGGGTTTTACCAGATCGGGCACGCCTGCAGCAACGATGAGAATGTCAGCACGTTTGCAGTGGCCGGCCAGGTCTTTGGTCCGGGTGTGAACGATGGTGGAGGTGGCGTTGGCGCCAATACCCTTCTGGGCCATCATAACGGCGATGGGCTTACCAACGATGTTGGAACGACCCACAACAACCACTTCGGCACCGGAATCGCGGGCACGGTGCGCGTGCGCGGGGCGGCGCGCGGCTGGGGGATCGGCGCCGCCGCGGTCGGGATGTCGCTCGCGTTCGGCGGACTCGGCTTCGCCACCGGTCCCGTCTGGGCGCTCGCGATGATGCTGACGGCCGG
>JAKSBB010000990.1 GCA_022361315.1 Desulfobacterales bacterium | reverse complement strand
GGGTAATTGCTATACTTTAAATAGTGTTAATATGGTATTTTATAGTGTGTTTGTGTTTAAAAACAAGTTTTATCCAGTCAGGAGGTGCCATGAAAATCAGCAAAAAGCAGAAAGCGGAGAACCGGCGTAAACTGATCCGGTCCATGGTGGACCTGACCATTGCAAAGGATTTGAAGGTGGCCACCATGAGAGAGGTGGCCCGGGGGGCGGGCCTGGGAGACGCCACCATATATAATTACTTCCCCACCAAGGATGCCGTTGTCTACGCCTATTACGAAGACCAGTTTGATGCGGTCACGGATGCCCTGAAGCATATTCCGGATTTCCACACCTATACCTTCCAGGAACAGCTCCAGACATTTTTTGAGACCCAGCTGGACCTGCTCATGGCGGACCGGGAGTTTTTGGATAAAACATTTAAAAACGCCTTTCTCACCCTGAGCCAGGATTATGCGCGGGTGAAACCCACCCGGGAAAAATTCATGGCCATTGTACGGGATATCTTTGAAGCGGCCATCCAGGCCGGGGAGATTGAAGATCAGGTGTTTCTTGAGGTGTACATCCAGGTCTTCTGGGAATACTATGTGGGCATCATTTTATACTGGCTCAAGGATGATTCCGACCAGTTTGCATCCACCTCTATCCTCATCGATAAAAGCCTGGATCTGAGCGCATCTGCGATTCGGGCAGGCCTGGCCAACAAGGTGTTTGATATGGGGGTATTTCTCTTTAAAAATCATTTGCTCTCGAAAATGGATCTGATGAAGGAACGGGTGGATCTCTTCCACGGCATTAAACGCAAGTTCATGGATAAAACCGAGGACTGAAGATGAACGATACCATCCCCACCGGCCGTCTGAGCCGGACCCTGTCCACAGGCAAAGTTGCCGCCAGAATGGGAACAAACCAGGTGCGGTACATGATCAAACGGCCTTTCCTGTCAGAAAAAGGGCAACAAAGTTCCAAAGAGGCTCGGGACGCAGAAAACGCAAAGGTGTTATTCAAAGGGTTGTCGTTGCTGCGGGGAACGGCACTCAAGGCGGCACAGATGCTCAGTTTTGAACGGGAAATCTTACCCGAGGCTTTCCAGAAGGAACTGAAAAAATCCTACGCCCAGGTGCCCCCCATCAACCGGGCGCTCATCAGAAAGCTCCTCATTAACGGCCTGGGTGCCCCGCCCGAACATTTGTACCGGCAGTTCGATACCACGGCCTTTGCAGCAGCAAGCCTGGGGCAGGTTCACAGGGCCGTATCCCAGGAGGGAAAGGCATTGGCGGTGAAGGTGCAATATCCGGATATGCACAAGACCATTGATAATGATATCCGTCTGCTTCACACCCTGCTCCGGCCCATGGCTGAGTATCATCTGATCAAAACAGCCCTGGAGGAGATCCGGGAGGTACTGCTTCTGGAGACCGACTACACTAAGGAAGCCGAGAACATCGAATACTTTCGTGACCGGCTGAATATGGACAATGTGCATATTCCGCAGACCCTCCCCGGCCTCTGTTCGGAGCGGATTCTGACCATGTCTTTCATGGAAGGCCGGATGCTGGACCAATGGCTGAAGACCCGGCCGGATCAGGCTGCCCGTGATCAGGTGGCCCAGATCCTGAACGATATCTTTATCCGGGGCTTCTATGAGTTGAACATCATCCATGCCGACCCCAATCCGGGTAATTTTCTTGTGATGGATGGGCCGGAAACGGACGATCTGAACCTGGGTCTGCTGGACTTTGGCTGTGTGCGGCGGGTCCGCCCCGACTTTGTATCCCACTACGCCCAACTGATCCGCCTTGGGGGCTCCGGTGATCGGGAGGCGTACTGGTCGCTTCTGGTGCGGCTCGGGCTGTTGTCTGAAGATCTTGATCCTGCTCTGCGGGAAGAGGCTGTGGGGATGTTCATGGAGATGGGGGCCTGGATCAACCGGTTATTCCGACATGAGACCTTTGATTTCAGTGCCAATCCGGATTTCATGGCCCGGGGCCGGGAACTGGGGCGTAACATGCAGCGCCTGAGGCGCCTCATGACGTCCTTTCCCCCTGAGTTTGTATTTATCGACCGGACCCGGTACGGGCTCATCCGTCTCTACGAGCAGATGGGGGTAAAGATCCGGCTTCGGAATACCTATGAATATAATGATGTGATTTAATCCTGCCGCTTCATCACTGCCCAACCTCAGCAAAAATGATCCATTGTAAAATTTATTAACAAACCCTTGGATTGCCGGGTTTCACCTTGATATTGTGGCGTTCCGGTGATAATGGATACCTTGTAAAAATAGTTGGAAGACAGGGTGCGCCCTGCCATAGGGTATGTAAACCCAGGGCACGCCATGCTTATAGTGTTTGGGTAAAACCGTTAGAGTGAAAAGGGATGACGATGAAATTGATTGGAAGATACCTGAATCCGGCCTGGCTGATGGCGGGCCTTCTCATTCTGGGACTTACGGCACCTCTCTATGCCAAGGATATCTATGTCAGCGGTGTGACGAAAATCACCATGCGTACAGGTCCGGGAACGGAACACAAGATCGTGGCCATGCTTACCTCCGGTACCAAGCTTGAGATCGTGGAGTTCCAGCGGGACTGGTCCATGGTAAAGACCTCCGGCGGCAAGCAGGGGTGGGTGTTGAGCCGGTTCCTCACTGAAGACGTGCCCAAGGCAATGCTGGTAAAACAGCTTCAGGATGAAAACCAGCGATTGACCACCGCCCTGGCATCGGCCCGGGAAACGGTGGATGAACTGAAGGCAAAAAATCATACCCTCACCGGGATTGAAAAGAAATACAAAGAACTGGAACAGGCGTCTGCCGATTATCTCAAGCTGGATGCCAAGTATAATGACCTGCTGAACACCTCTGAAGAACAGAAATCTGAAATTACATCCTTGAAACAGAACATGAACAACGAGGAAAAGCTCTGGTTTCTTTCAGGTGCAGGGGTATTTATCATCGGGTTGATCATCGGGCTGAGCACCCGGAAAAAGAAGAGGAGTTCTTTGCTGGACTAATTCGTGTCGGACAGCTTGGATAAGGTAAAGTAATGATTAAAACGGATTTTCTGGTTATTGGCTCCGGCATTGCCGGCTTAAGCTACGCCCTCAAGGTTGCCGAATTCGGCACCGTTACCATCGTCACCAAAAAAAAGATACACAAATCCAATACGGCCCTTGCCCAGGGTGGTGTGGCCGCGGTGTTCAGCGACACCGATTCCTTTGCCCTGCATGTGGAAGACACCCTGAAGGCCGGGGACGGCCTCTGTACCAAAGAAGTGGTGCAGATGGTGGTGGAAAACGGTCCGGACCGGATCAAGGAACTGGTGGCCCAGGGGGCGAAGTTCAACAAGCAGGGGGACGGGGAGT
>JAKSBB010000095.1 GCA_022361315.1 Desulfobacterales bacterium | reverse complement strand
GTCCCGGCCCAGATTCCGCCGTCCCTGTCCGCCAGCAGTGACCAGACAATGTTACTGCTGATGGATGCAGGATTATTCGGATCATGGGTATACCGGGTCCATTTCCCCGTGGCCGGATCAAGGCTGTTGAGCCCCCCGCCTGCTGTGCCGGCCCAGATTTTTCCGTCCGGGGCTTCCAGCACGGCGGTGATATTGTTGCTGCTGATACTGTCCGGATTATCCGGATCATGGCGATGGTGGGTAAACCGTCCGGTTTCCGGGTCAAGAATATCCAGACCGGCATCGGTGCCCACCAGCACATGGCCCCGGGAATGTATCGCAAGACGCTGGGGACAGAAGTTTTCCGAACTGTTGCTGGCAATGGAATGGGGATCATCCGGATTATGGGTGTACCAGGTGAAGGTATCACTTTTTTTATCGTAACGGTTGAGCCCGTTGTCCTTGGTCAGAATCCAGATTCTGCCCTTGGTGTCCACCGCAATAGACATGGTGGCGGCTCCGGAAACCGAACCGGGGCCGGTGCCGTAGTATTTAACTTCCACCCCGTCATACCGGGCCACCCCCCCGTAATAGCAGAACCATAGAAACCCCTCTTTATCCCGCACCAGATTGCCTTCAAGCTGTCTGGGCAAGCCTTGGATTCCCGGCTCGAACCGGATCTGTTCCGCAGCTCCGGCCGAAAGCACCGGCAACAGCAGACAGAGGAGTACCGCACAGAAAGATCTTGTCAGGAAGGTCATTGGCCTGTGGTTCCGATCCTAAATTGCGAGTGTAATTGAGAAAAGTATATACCAGATTTTAAGTATATTCAAAACCGGAAATAAGAGAAGGGTCTAAAAAACATACCGGAAGGTGACGGCATGCAGTAATATTATCGGGAACCGGGTAAGACCGGGCAGCAGCCTGATGCTGCCGCCCGGATTTTCAGATCAGGCTAAGCTTTTACACCGATGGGGTGGGTTGAGGGAAATTCCTTGGCCATCTCGGTGGCCTCGGGGGCGCATTCCGGATGGCCCCAGCCGCTTTCACTTTTGCCGTCTACGATGTCATAAACTATATTGTCGTCTTCGGTGGGGCTTACGCCTCCTGGAACGAAATCCAGATTCATGGCATGACGAAGTTTCCAGGCGATATTATGGTCTGCACAGGAACTGTCGCCGCTTACCCCAACAGCGCCCACAAGAACGCCTTCCTGGTTGTACAGGGGAAGGCCGCCGCCGAATACGTTCACCCCACCGATTTTTTTACCCACCATGGGGTCTGCCTCGGTGCCGATTTTTTCGGAATCCCCGCCATAGGCAACAGCGGTATCCACGGGATTGGAGTGCTGTAGGCCGTAGAGGCTGCCACCGGGCTGTACTGCGCTGTAGAGGTTGGCTGTGGAAAGGGCCAGGCCGGGAAGGCTGAAGGCATTGGCCGTATTGGCCTTCTGGGCGGAGATCACCCGGCTGCCGGGCCACTGATCCCCCCGGTCCTCTCCGGAAAACACAACGGTACGGACAACGCCGTCCCGGTCAACTACGGTGGCCCACATGTTCAGGCCGAATCCGCCGTTGGATTCCTTAACCACATTCACAAGTGCTTCTCTGAGTTCTGCATGACCGGGAAGACCGGCTCCATTGGTTGAAGACATGACGAAATTCCTTTTTGGGTTTGTTTAGCAAATTATTAGAATTTAATAAAAAATGAAGAATAAATTGCCGATTACGATATTTTATTCTTCGAAACTTTACGAAGTTTCATCTTCTTACAGAATTTCATTATCCCTGTCAACCACCTGGGGAATATCTCATATTTCGGTAGGATTTCCGATGGAAATCCTATACCGGAAAGTTCTCTACAGTATAGAGAGAATCGAAATGGTCTACTACCAACTCATTACGTTGACTCTTTCTGGGGTGTTGATATATGGATGTCAGGCAGGTGGCTGAGTACGCAAAACAAGGGAAACGAAATGGCAAACCAATGTCGAAAAGGGAAAGCGGCAATTCCCACGGATTTAATAGCACCGTGCGGAATGAATTGTCGTCTATGTTGGGGATATATCCGGGAAAAGAATTCATGCCCGGGGTGTCGTCGGGATAGCGGTCCGGAAACTCAGAAATCAAAATACCGCAGGACCTGCAAAATCAGAAATTGTGAACACCTCACAAAAGGCAAAACAAGGTATTGCTCCCACCGTTGCAGTCACTTCCCCTGTACCGGACTAAAGCAATTGGATAAACGGTATCGCAAAAAATATGGGATGAGTATGATAGAGAATCTCAAGAGGATTGATGCGTTAGGGATCAGGGCGTTTATCCGGGATGAAAAAAGCAAGCGGGTGTGTTCAGAATGCGGTGAAATGATTTGTGTGCATAAACCGAGATGCATTTCCTGCGGAGGGGAAAGAAATTTGGGGCGTATCTTGTGACCGTGTTCGGAGGCGCCAAAAATTGGACACTTGATCATCCTTTCCCCTTTTGCTATATCCTGCTTTACATATAACAACTTCCTACTCTGTTAATTTCAAATCTATTGGAGGGGTCTTGAACTTTACCGATATCGCCGCAATGTTTGTGGACTATGCGAATAAAAATCCGTTTCAAACCGGCATCGTCGTCCCGGTGGGCCGCGATGATAAGGGGCGCTCCATCACCGTGCAATTGAGTTTCGGTCAATTAAACAAGCTTACTGACCGGTACGCCCACGGGCTTAAACAGCATGGATTTAAAAAAGGTGACCGGGTGTTGGTCATGCTGAAGCCCGGCATCGAATTAATCGCGGTGATTTTGGCCATGCTCAAGTTAAGAGTGGTGCCCGTGCTGATCGATCCCGGTATGGGGCTGAAACCCTTTGCCCAATGTGTGCGTGAAACTGAACCCGTCGGGCTTGTGGCCGTTCCCATTGCCGGTGTTTTTAAAATGATTATGCCCGGCGCTTTCAAGACCATCCGGCGAACAGTCATTGTGGGCAAAACCCTGTTTAGCCGCCATCCGACCCTTGACCAGCTCTGCCGGGATCAGAATCACCCCTTTGTTCTCCAGGATGTGGCACCGGATGATGAAGCCTTTATCGCCTTTACCTCCGGTGGTACCGGTGTTCCCAAAGGCGTGGTCTATCTCCATCATATGATGATGGCCACCGTTAAAAGTCTCAGGGATGATATGCAGATGACTGCAGGTGAGGTTCATCTGGCAGCCTTTTATGCCTTTGCCCTGTTTATGCCTTCCGTCGGGGTCACCACCATCATCCCGGATATGGACCCCAGAAAAACCGCCGAGGTCAATCCGGCCTATCTGGTGGAGGCCATGGAAACCTATGGGGTAACCAACTCCATGGGATCGCCGATTATCTGGGCCAAAGTGGCGGATTACTGCCGGGCCAACGGAATAAAACTCCCCTCCATTAAACATGTGTTCATGTTCGGCGCAGAAGTCTCGCCTGAGGTGGTTTCTCGTTTCAAATCGGTATTGGATGACGGAAAAGTATATACACCATATGGGGCCACTGAGGTGTTGCCCCTCACCAACATGGACGCAGATGAGATTATATCCGAAACCGGTGCACTTACATCCGACGGCGCCGGTGTTTGCGTGGGGCGTCCGATACCGGGGGCAAGGGTTGAAATCATCCGAATCACAGATGACCCTATAGCCAGATGGGACGACAACCTGGTTGTTCCCACGGGTGAGATCGGAGAAATAACGGCCATCGGCCCGACGGTGACCCATACCTACCTGCGGCGGCCCGAAAAAACTGCCGAGGCGAAAATTCACTCTGATGAGGGAATTTGGCATCGCATGGGAGACGTCGGCTATAAGGATGACAAGGGGCGTATCTGGGTGCTGGGGAGAAAAATGCATCGTGTGGAAACCGAGCAGGGGATAATGACGCCGGTTCCCTGTGAGACCGTTTTCAATCAACATCCGGCCGTCAAGCGCAGCTCTCTGGTGGGGGTTGGACCACTGGGCCGGCAACGTCCGGTGATGGTGGTTGAGCCCGAAGATGATCAGCGGCCCGGCTCTGACGATGATAAAGAAAACATGATCCGGGAATTGACGCAACTGGGCGCACAACAGGCGCATACCCGTATGATCAAGGATATATTAATTTATGATAAATCCTTTCCCGTGGATGTGCGCCACAATACTAAAATTCAACGGCACAAACTGATTGATTGGGCGGCAAGTCACATAAAATAATCGCATCGGTCTATCGCACCGAAGCAACGGGTTGTGATGGATGCGTTAAAATGGTTCTGTGCAGTTTTTCAGATCCAGTATTTTTGATTTCAGGTAGGGTTTGGTCTCATACCTCGTAATATTTGAGAGGCTGTGGGTTAGCGTCCCCATCTTTTCGATTTCTTTTGAAATGATGTTAACGGCTTTTTGGGTCTCAAGGTCAAAGGCCTGGTTTTCTTTTAACAGTTCACAATACCCTGAGATGACCTGAAGCGGCTGGTTGAACTCATGGCAGATCGCACCCGCCATTTCCAGGACCACCTGAAGCTTTTCCCGCTCCAGATGCTCGACTTCGGCTCGTTTTTGGGCCCGGATATCTATAATGCACTCAATCAGTATTGGCTTGCCGTCCAATTGGGTTTCAAGGACGGTTTTTAACACCGGCAGTATTGTGCCGTCACCGGTGATGATTTCCCTTTCTGAACGATCTAAATCAAGGCCATGATCCAAAATGGGACATTGTCCGTCTAAAGCCGGGCAGATAAAGCTGGTGCATTTCTTACCCACCAAACTGTCCAGGGGCATATCAAAATAGACGAGGGCCTGGGGATTGAGGTCAATTATCTTCCGGGTGTTGCGGTCAATGATAATGATGCCGATGGGTAGCGCATTGAACAACATTTCAAGGCGCTCGGCTATATGTTCGAGTTGTTTTTTTGAGGGCATGATATGTTCTTCAGGCTGTTTTAATTCACAAATTGGCCTTATTGCGTAATAAACGTTTTAAAAAAGATGGAGAAGTGTATTCGAATTTAGAAATTTGTCAACTTATTTCAGTGGGAAATTCTGTGATTTTCTTTCCGGCAATGCCGGTCGAAATACTGCCATCAATGCGCAGAACCGGGATTGACATCACTTCCGGGATCTGGAATAGTTGAAGCTATGCCAAACCCCTTTTCCCGCAGGTGCCCATGGAAGTGCTGATTTTTATTGCCGCGTTCACCGTTATTGCCCTGGCTTCGAAACAGATCGGGGAGTTGTTGGCGGACACCGGACTGCCTTTGATCAGCGGCTTTCTTTTTACCGGAATTCTCTGCGGACCTTTCGTGTTGAACCTTATCACTGCCGATGCCGTGGCATCCCTCCGGTTCGTGGACGAGGTGGCCTTAGGGATCATTGCCTTTGCCGCGGGAAGCGAACTTCATTTCAAGGAACTGCGGCATCGTCTGCGTGACATCGCCTGGATTACCACGGGGCTTGTGGCCTGCACCTTTACTCTCACCAGTATCGTTTTTTTCTTTTTGACCCGTTTCCTGCCCTTTTCAGCGGAGATGGGCATCCCCTTCCGTGTTGGTGTTTCCGTGTTGGCCGGTGCCATATTCGTTGCGCGGTCTCCTTCGTCTGCCATCGCCATTGTCAATGAATTACGGGCAAGGGGACCGTTTACACAGACGGTTCTCGGGGTCACCGTGATTATGGATGCAGTCGTGATCACCTTGTTTGCAATTAATTCAGCCATTGCAGATGCCCTGTTCACCGGGTTGCGGTTTAATTTCGGCTTCATATTGCTGCTGGTGGTGGAGTTGGGAGGATCTGTGGGCGCAGGTCTACTGGTTTACCGGGCGCTGACAGCGATACTTTACCGGAACCTGCCCCAGGCGGTGAAACTGGTTGCGATTCCTTTGCTGGGCTACCTGGTATTTGAGGCCTCGGCTGCCATTCGTACCGTCACCCACGCGAATTTCCCCTTTGAAGTACTCCTGGAGCCCCTGCTGATCTGCATGATCGCCGGGTTTGCCGCAGGTAATGTGCCCAAGTTGAGAAAGGAGTTCCTCTATTTGCTTTCCCGGATCGGACCACCGGTCTATATTGCATTTTTTACCCTCACCGGCGCTTCCCTGGCACTTGATGTCCTGGCCCACACCTGGCATGTGGCCCTGGTGCTGTTTCTGGTCCGGGTGATGGCCATATTTACCGGGTCTTTTCTGGGGGGGACGGTTGCCGGCCTTCCGGTCCGGCAGAATTCCATTTCCTGGATGGCGTATATCACCCAGGCCGGGGTGGGGCTGGGCCTTGCCAGGGAGGTGGTGGTGGAATTCCCGGAATGGGGAATGTCCTTTGCCACCATCATTATCGCCGTAATTTTCCTGAACCAGATCCTTGGTCCGCCCCTCTTTAAACGGGCGATCCGAATCACCGGGGAAGATCATCCCAAAGCGAAGGGCATGCCTGTGCCGGAGCTTCAGAACGCTTTAATCCTGGGCAATTGTTTTCAGGCCCAGGCCCTGTACCGGTCTCTGGTCAGCCAGGGATGGACCGTTACCCTGGCAGTACCGGACCGGGGCGAGGTATTGGCGGGGGATCAAAGCGATATCCCGGTAACCCGCCTGCCGGCCCTGGATCTGGATAGCCTGCTAAGGGCCGGGGCTGATAAAGCCTCTGCCATTGTGGCCCTGCTGCCGGAGGAAGAAAACTACCAGGCCTGTGAGCTTGCCTGGGAACACCTGGGCACCCAGACATTGGTGGCCATGGTGGATAAACCTGCGTCCGTTGAGAAGTTTGAGGCCTTAGGGGTGCTGGTGGCGGATCCTGCCGGAGCAGTTATTCACCTGATGAACTATTTTGTCAGGTCCCCGGTGACGGCGGCATTGTTATCCGGCAGCAGCGGAGAGCAGAAGCTGACGGATCTGTATATGATGAATCCCGATCTTGCGGGGATGGCCATACGGGACGTGAAGCTGCCTGTGGATACCCTGATTCTTTCCATTCGCCGGAAAAACCGGGTTGTTGTTCCCCACGATTATACCCGCTTGGCCCTGGGGGACCGTCTATCTTTACTGGGATCGGCCGGAGCCCTCAGAGCTGCTGCCCTCAGGTTTGACGTGAATTCCGGAGAGGCCCTGGCGCACATGGTGGCGGGGGCGGTGGACCCAACCCTGGTGGAAAAACCTGTGGAAGGAGAGGTCCGGCAGATGATCCATACCCCGGAAGCCTCGGACCGTGACCGGTTTGGCCGCCTTGTCAGGGAATGTGATATCCTGGATCTTAGAAAAGAAACCCGGGTGGATGACTTTTTCAGGGCCGCCGCCGTGTCGTTGTGCAGCCGCCTGGGATTGGTACCTTCCGACCTGGTTGCCCTCATGCAGGAGCGGGAAGCCGAAGGTTCTACAGTTCTGGCACCCGGACTTGCTGTGCCCCATCTTATTGTTCCCGGAAAAGGGCGGTTTGAAGTGCTCCCGGTCCGGGCCCGGAAAGGCATTATTTTCAACCCGGAAACCCCACCGGTTTATGCCGCCTTTGTTCTTGCCGGTACGGCGGATGAAAGGGACTTTCACCTTTATGCCCTGTCCGCAATCGCTAAAATGGCCCTGGATCCCCGGTTCGAGCAAAAGCTGTTGCGGGCCTCCGGTACAGAAGGCCTACGTCGGATGTTCATCGCCTCTCAGGCGGCTTCCTAAGCGCGTTTTCACGTTTTTCTTTCCATTCCTAAGTTAAAAAAATGTTACGATTTTGTGTGAT
>JAKSBB010000568.1 GCA_022361315.1 Desulfobacterales bacterium | reverse complement strand
TGATTTCCTGGTTCATTCTCTGCTTGTCGTCTTTGTATTTTTCCCGCAGTTCCATCATCAGGGGCTGAACCTTTTTCATCTCGCTCATGGACTTGTAGGACTTGGTGCCCAGGGGCCAGAAGATCAGCTTGATGAGAATGGTGAGCAGAATAATGGCAATACCGTAGTTGGGGATCACGTCATGGATGTAGTTCATGGTGATCAGCAGGGGTTTTGCAATGATGTCGAACCAGCCGAAGTTGATGGATTTTTTAAGCAGGTTGTCGTACTGCCCCAGAACCTTGTAGCTTTTGGGGCCCATGTACAGGGTAAAGGCATATTTGCCCTGCTTGCCCGGGTCAAGCCGCTCCATCTTCTGGATGTACCGGTTAACCACAATATCATGATCATAGGAGAGATTGAGTGTGGCGGATTCGGGTTCGTTGGGCATCACTGCGGTCAGGAAATACCGGTCCGTATATCCGGCCCAGCCGACGGTACCCGCATAGGTATCCTTGTCTTCAAGGTCGTCAGGATCAATGGTGGTGTACTCCCCGTCAACAAAGGCCACGGGACCTTCAAAGGCAAACCGGGACCTGCTCTTTACCTCATCATTAAACAGTCCGGGAACCGCAAAAGAAAGACTGTCGTTCACCGGCATGCCGGAACCGTTCTGGACCAGGATATCACAGTCGATGAGATAGGAATCCGCCCGAAGGGTAAAGATCTTCTGAATCGTAATCCCCTGGGGGTTGGTCCAGGCAAAGGTGATGGTCTTTTCACCCTGATTCAGGGTCAGCTCGGTGCTGTCAGTATCCGCCCGGTAAACCGCGTTGCCCATACCCTGGATGGTGCCTGCGGCCGTATCAACGGTCAAAGAACCGCCAAACCGGTCTGTCACCGCCCGGGAAATCAGCTGTTTCTGGGGGGATTCGGGATCAATGGTTGCCTTGAAATCTCTAAGGGTCAGGCTGTTTACCGCTGCCAGATGCTCTGAAATGGCAATGTCATAAAGCGGGGTGGACACGGAAATGGTGCGGAAATCCGTTGAAGGGGCCGCCATCTTCGGGGCCTGAGCCGCAGCCTGATAGTCCGTTACGTTGGACGGCTGTGCCGCGGGTGCTTCCTGGGTCTGGGACGGGACTTCCTGGGAGGGATCATTGGGCTGGGGTACGGGTGCAAAGTAAAACTGATAGCCCACGAGGACTATAATGGAAAGCACCACAGCTAACAATAATCGTTTTTGCTCATCCATCTTCTCTCCTAAAATTAATAAAAATTTTTTACAAAGAAGTGGAACGCAGGTGACGCAAAAACAACTTGGTTAAGGAACCGGGTCATAACCGCCGGGGCGGAACGGGTGACAGCGCAAGATCCGTTTCAGGGCCATTGCGCTGCCTTTGAGACTGCCATATTTTTCAACAGCTTCCAGGGCGTAGGCGGAGCAGGTAGGGTAATACCTGCAGTTGCCCCCCAGAAGCGGAGATATAAAAAATTGATAAAATTTAATCAATATGGTTAATAGCTGTTTGCTCATTCATGCCAACGCTAGTTTGCTAAAAAGTTTATCAAGCTTTTCATTAATCTGTCTGTTGGATAGCGTCGCCAGACCTTTCCGTGCAATTATGTTGATATCCTTATTTCCGGGTACGGAATCTTTTCTATGTCTGAAATATTCTCGTATAAGTCGTTTTATTCTGTTGCGTGCGACTGCATTCCCCACTTTTTTAGATACGGTAATTCCAATGCGATTGTGTTTGCCTGTTCCGTCAAGAACAGCGGCTATAAAACAGCCGGTTCGTATCTTCTTGCCTTGTTTCGAAAGCTGTAAAAACCGGCTCCGTTTCAGGAGCCGTCTATCTTTGGGCAAAGAATAGGGTTTCAACAATTCCCTGTTCGAATTACACACCTGTTCAGATTAACAACTGGACAGATTATACGGTGGTCAGTCTTTTTCTGCCTTTGGCGCGTCTGGCATTGATTACACGTCTGCCGCCCGGGGAAGACATTCTTTTAAGGAATCCGTGCTTTCTGGTTCTTTTCC
>JAKSBB010000158.1 GCA_022361315.1 Desulfobacterales bacterium | reverse complement strand
GCTCCGACCTTAAATGGCATGCCCATACGCCGTGCCCCACGGCAGATTCCCTTGAAGAGGCCCTTGAGATCATTGAAAAGGATGCCTACGGCTGTTTCTTCGGATAGCCCGCCCGGGCAGACTCCCACCCCAGTATTGCCTTTTTTCGGCTTTTCCCTTCACCGTAACTGCCGAAAATTCCCATTTTCCGGATTACCCTGTGGCAGGGGATGAGATAGGGAACCGGATTCTTTCCTATGGCCGTGCCCACTGCCCGGACGGCACCGGGATGGCCGATATGGCCGGCGATGTCCTGATAGGTAACGGTGTGTCCCGGGGGAATGCGCGTCAGTGCTTCCCATACCTTGATCTGGAAGTTGGTACCCCGGATAAAGAGATGCAGGGGGGGCGGGGCTTCGGGGACACGGGTATGGAAAATGCGGTCTGCAAATGCCAATGCCCGGGCATCCTGACGGGCGACCTCTGCCTTTGGCCATTGGGTGGCCAGCCAATCGATCAGTTCGTCTTCGGAGTGGTCCCGGAGAAACTTCAAATTGCATATACCCTTCGGCGTGAAGGCGACCAGGCAGGGGCCGAAAGGGGACGGGATAAAACCGTAGCCGATGGTCAGGCCTTTGCCCTTGGCTTTGTATGCCCCGGGTGTCATGGCTTCGCAGGAAATGAAGAGATCGTGGAGACGGCCGGGGCTGGAGAGGCCGGTCTCGTATGTGACGTCGAGGATATTCCGGGAGTCCGCCAGAAGTTTTTTGGCATGTTCCTTGGTCAGGAACTGGAGGAACCGCTTGGGGCTGATCCCCACCCACCTGGAAAAAAGCTTCTGGAAATGGAATTCGCTGAGACCCACTGCGTCTGCAATATCGGCAAGTGACGGATGGGCATCCTGATGGGCATCAATGTAGTCTATGGCTTGCTCAACCCTAGTGTAATCCCCTGAAAGTTGTTCCAAAGCGGTGGCGGTCATGGCGTGTCTCCTGAAAGAAATCTTTTGTTCTTTACACATATCCTATACCAGGAATTCCCATGCTGCCACCCGGTTCTTGCGAAGCCGGCGGATAATTGGTACCCTGTTCCGGTAGTTTCCCGATACCAAACGAGATCAGATTCCATGAAGGACGATTCCATAGAAAGACAGACCGAAGCCGCGGGTAACGGCGGTAGCGACCATAAACTCGGGATGTTTGCCGGGGTGTTCACGCCCAGTATATTGACCATTCTGGGTATCATTCTTTTCCTGAGAATGGGCTACACCGTGGGCAGTGCCGGTTTCGGCAAAGCCATGGCCCTGATCACCCTGGCCACACTGGTATCGGTGCTCACCTCTGCTTCCCTGGCGGCCATTGCCACCAATATCCGGGTCAGGGGCGGCGGTGCCTATTATCTGATTTCCAGGACACTGGGCGTCCGTTTCGGCGGTGCTATCGGCATGATACTCTTCCTGGCACAGTCCGTATCCATTGCCTTTTACTGTATCGGTTTCGGGGAGGCCGTCCACCACCTGGCACCCGCCTCTCCCTGGACCCACCCCCAGATTGTTGCCTGTATTGCCATTGTTTTTCTCTTTTCCCTGGCCTGGCTCGGGGCCGACCTGGCGACAAAGTTTCAATATGTGGTGATGGTGTTGTTGATCTTTGCCCTGGGATCTTTTTTTATCGGCGGGATAAGAGCTTGGGAGATGCCGGTGTTTGCGGCCAACATTGCTCCCCCGGAAAACGGTCTTCCCTTCTGGGTCCTGTTCGCCATCTTTTTTCCGGCCGTCACGGGTTTTACCCAGGGGGTGAACATGTCCGGCGATCTGAAAGATCCCGGCCGGGCCATTCCTACGGGCACCTTTCTGGCTGTAGGGATATCCACTGTGGTATACTTTGTTGTGGCGGTGGTCTTTTCCGGGGCCATGAGTAATGTGGATCTTATATCATCCTACGATGCCATGAAGCAGATCGCCCTGGTACCAGGGTTGATCGACGCTGGCGTTATCTCCGCCACCCTGTCTTCGGCAATGGCCTCGTTCTTAGGGGCACCGCGGGTGCTCCAGTCCATTGCCCGGGACCGGATATTCGGCTTTTTGAAGCCCTTTGCCAAAGGGGCCGGCGTAACGGACAATCCCCGGCGGGGTGTCCTGCTCTCCGGAGCCATTGCCCTGGCCACCATCGCCATGGGGCAGCTCAACCTGGTGGCCCAGGTGGTCTCCATGTTCTTCCTGATTTCCTACGG
>JAKSBB010000973.1 GCA_022361315.1 Desulfobacterales bacterium | reverse complement strand
CGCGTTGATTCTGGGACATGGTGCACGGGTTCGGGGTTCGTCATCTTTGTAACGCCATGTCATGGAGAAAAATAGTTGATTAGTCAACTATTTTGTGTGGAGGACCCATTTGCAGGGGAATTTTGGAATAACCGATAGAACTCATACTAAATTCGTTCTATCGGTTATTTTATGGTTTAGAATCAGAATTATTTATTCGCCGGAATAATTAGCACCAAGGTTTTTTCCGTCGATACTCAAAAATACGTATAGTGTCTGATTGGTTTGATCCTCCATATCCGGGTTGTTGAAAGAACAAACATGATCAATATGCAAGTGATAATTCTTTTCATAACATTTTACTCCTGATGGATCGATTGTGCCTAGGATAAGTTATTGATTCCCTGGACTTTTTTTAATTCATCCGTTGGAGTTTACTAAACTCACCCGATACCTGCAGGTCTACGGTGAGTGTTTTGGATGTTCTATTTCGCCAGAACCAACCGTGGCTTCCATCAAAAGCCGCAGTAATCGTCCCTTCCTTTGTCTGTTCTGAACCTTTTTCGTAGTTAAAGTAATCGATCTTCAGTTCTTTGGAATCCCCATGTACATCAAAATTGGCACGGCCGCCGTCTGTTGACCACTTATACGTTAGGGTTTGGCCTCTACTCATTTTGGTTTTCACCTCAATACCCTGATTGGGTACGAGGGTTACACGTATGGTTTCCTGTCGCATGGGGTTTTCAGACCGGGACAGGGGTGCTTTTTCGGTAATTTGCTCTACCTCTTTTTCTTGATCTTGCAGCGTCGGTTCCGGATCAAGCGTCTGTACAGCTTTGGCCTTATCTGCAGCGGCTTCCTTTGCCAAAGAGACTTTAATTTCTCCCATTTTTTTTAATCCGATCGCTTGCCCGATACCGGTTGGATCAATGCCGTACTCCCCGGGCAATACGGTGGTAATCAGCAGGATTGCCGCGATGACAGCTGCTGAAAGTGTTGATTTAATCAATTTCTGAGTTGAGGGAAGTGCTCTGTCGGTTGGTATGTTCGAATTATACATTTTATTCCTCTGTTATTTGTCTTTCGTGTGTTTTAGGAGGCAAAGTAGCCGGTCATTTGATAGCCCATCAGCATAAATCCGAGCATCATGGTAAAAACGTTTGCCGTATAGGCATGACGCAGAAATGAATTTGACTTACGCCAGTATGAAATGGCGATAAGAATGAAGGATAAGGCCAATAACTGCCCGACTTCAACACCTATATTGAAGAAAACCAGATTGGCCAAAAGCCCATCTGGTGACAATTTGTATTCCAGCACCTTCGTTGCAAGGCCAAACCCATGGAACAATCCAAAAATCAGGGTGGCGGCTTTTGTATTTGGCTGGAATCCGAGCCATCGCCGGAAGGCCCCCATATTATCCAGGGATTTGTAAACAACAGAAAAACCGATGATTGTGTCAATAATATAGGCACTGATACTGATTTGCATTAAAACACCGGAAAGCAGGGTAATCACATGTCCCACAGCAAAAATGGTGACATATATTCCCACATCCTTAAGTCGATACAGAAAAAAGATGACCCCGAAAAGAAACAATAAATGATCATAACCGGTCATCATGTGTTTTGCCCCGAGATAAATAAACGGAATTGGCAAGACACCGGAAATTTCTTGAATGTATCCTTTATCTCCAGTGGTTACACCGTGGGCAAACACCTCGGTGATAAAACCACCAAGTATGATGGTTAGTGTTGTCAGGGCGAGGATGAAATAGCGTTTTCGCCCGATTGGATTCTGAATCATATAACTCCTCATGATGCTATTTAAAGCATTTGATCAGGGGAATAACGTTTGGAAACACGCTGTTAACGATTTAAGTCAGAAAGTGAATGGACAACTTTCCTTTCAAAGCTCATCTAAAACAAGTCTTTGGTATTATTACCCAGTGCACCAAACGGTACTCCGTTTAAACTAAGTTTGCTGATTACGAATGGAAGTAAGGGAAAGTTTATAGGCCGATGCGAAGTCGCCGGGTTTTCAAATACAAATCATTTCTTTGTATGGCTAAGGGTGGCGTATGGGAGGACGAGAGGATAATTCCGGGATCATCCTCATCGGAAGGGGGTTTGGTGATGATTTTAAAGTATAATGGAATACTTGCCAGACGG
>JAKSBB010000090.1 GCA_022361315.1 Desulfobacterales bacterium | reverse complement strand
TTTGATATGTTCTGCCGTTGTATCGGCAAGATGGAGCAGGGGGATTGAAATACGGCTCTCCACTGTCGGTGCCACCTTGTGCATGGTGTTCGTGCAGATCAGCAGGAAATCCGCACCGGCCGCTTCAATCTGTTGTGCCGCCTTCCCAAGCACGTCCCCGGCCAGATCCCACCGACCTGTCTTCTGGTACTGCTCAATTTCATTGAAATTCACACTCACCATGGCGATCCTGGCGGAGTTCAGGCCCCCCAGATTTTCTTTTACGGCTTCATTGATCCACTGATAATACAATGCCGTGCTTTCCCAGCTCATGCCGCCCAATAACCCGATGGTTTTCATTTTACCCTCTGTATGCGTTTAAGTCTGATTATACCGTGTCATCACCAATTAGATCGCGTATTTTTGATTGTTATGCAACAGTGGAATTGTCACCATAACAATAAAGGCGGCGGGGATAAAAACACCGGAACTGCCCCTGCCTCTTTTTATAAATGGTGTCTTATGCCGGTCCATGAAGGAAATATTTGCCCTGGATCCTGGTGGTGCCGCATCCCCCGAAAATGATATTCACCTTTTTGTTCCGCGCATGGGTTTTAAGCTTCACATAATTGGGGTTGGTCATGTCATGTCCCTGCTCTATGGTCATTGGTCCGTTCCAGAGCCCCTGGTCCAGGAGGGAATATCCGAATGCCGCATTTCCCGAACCGGTGGCGGGATCTTCCAGATAACCGTATTTCGGGGCAAAGACCCGGGTCCGGTAGGCGCAATCCGGCGTGTGTGTCTCCTGTGTTGAAATATGAACGATGTCAATATCATTGGCCAGACAGAATAGACGCAAGGCGTCCTGATCAGGCAGAATACTTAGGCACCCGGATAGGGTCCTGATGGGAACCAGCAGGGTTCTTAAACCGCCGTCCACTAGTTTCACCGGCCGGGAATCATCAATCTCCTCTAAATCCGTATTCAGAATATTGGCGATGTCGGCGGGAGAGAGACGGCAATCCAGAAATGTCGGATCGGGTGCCATAATGTATACGGCATCCTCTTCGTCTATATGGTTAAACACGGACAAGCTGCCCGCCTCAACGTTAATAAAAACTTCACGTTTTGATCTCAGGCCATCGTCATTGGAAAGCAAATCGTACATGATGGCGATGGTGGCATGGCCGCAAAACGCCACTTCGCATTCGGAGCTATAAAATTTCAGATCAAAATCATCCCCGCTCCTTTTGACATAGCCGACTTCATTGACAAAGCCTTTGAGTTCGCCGGCCATTTTCTGCATGGCCTTTTCCGACAGCGTCTCATCTTTGTCCAGAAGGACATAACCTGCGGGGTTTCCAGACGATACCCCTTTGGTAAAGGCATCAATTTTCTTGAAATTCAATTGTTTCATCATATCTCTCCATTCAGGTAATGGGCGGTATTCGAGGTGGCCTTAAATAAAAAACCTGTCATCCCCGAGGTGGGATGGCGGTGTAATGAAAACGATTCTAAGGCTTTCTTCACCATCGTTGGACAACCGGTGAACCACCTTGGATTTTATTTCGAACACATCACCCGGACCAATATCCTGGCTTTCCGCCCAGGCGATATTATCCCCAGACTTATCCCGGGCCCTTTCACCGCTTTTCATTTCACCGGTTTCCATTTTCCCCCTGCCGGACAGAATATGATAAATTTCCGATCCCTGATTATGATAGTGGGCAGGCAGTGTCTTTCCCGGTTT
>JAKSBB010000871.1 GCA_022361315.1 Desulfobacterales bacterium | reverse complement strand
GATCCGGTCCTTTGGCCAGGTCCGGATCGGTATGAAAAAAAGATATGAAGGGCGCACCCCTAAGTCAAATTCATAATCTTTCAAATATTGTTAAATTTTATTTATCGATGCGATCCCTGTACTCTTTGAGCACCAGTTTTTCCGGGAACTGCGGCTTGGCCACATACTGTCCGGTATTGTCCAGAAAGGTGGACACCAGATTTTCCAGGACCTCATCTTTCTCATGGGCCATGATCATATTCCGTTCCACCTTGTACTGATAGACAAGGGGCGTTCCCAGGGTTTCCAGAATATCCCCGAACATATCATCAGATACGTCCTCGGTGGCAAACAACTCTTTTTTTACGGGAATCTCCATTTTGGCGGTCATGATCACCACGTAAGCGTCGGCACCGATTTTTCTGGAGTCGTCAAAAATTTCAAGGCAATGGCCGTTATCAAGTTCGATTCGTTTATATGCGTCTCTTTCCATGGTAATCCTAAGGTATTTCTTTTTATTCAGAACAGCTCTAACTGAACTTCTGTTTTCTTTGGTGTCTGCTGCTTGCGGTCGGCAACTTCCATTTTGGCCAGTTCCTTTTCAATATCATCAATAAAAAAGGACCTCTGCCGCTTTTTCCCGGTGCCGAATATGCGTCTTTTTTTGGCATATGTCAAACAGAGAATATCCATGGCCCGGGTCATGGCCACGTAAAAGAGCCGGCGCTCTTCTTCCGGATCATCTACCTTCTCCCCGTCCCTGGCATAGGGGATCATACCGGTTTCACAACCGGTGACAAACACCACGGGAAACTCAAGGCCCTTTGCGGCATGCATGGTCAGCAGAGAGACCTTCTCCACCCCTTTGTCCAATAAATCCTGATCCTGATTCAGCCGCATCACATCCAAAAGATCCCCCGGATCCCTGTGAAGTGCCGCCAGGGATGTGAGACGGCGCCAGGCACCGGCCAGGGACTCATCGGCTTCCATCTTGGTACGCAGACCGAACATATCCGCCGCAGTTTCCAGAAACCTTTCGGACTCAAAAGTCCCGGCGGTTTCCCGGATGGTCATAAGACCGGCCCTGAATGCTTCGGCTGCTGCAGGGTCGGTCCGGGCCTCCTGCCAGTCCGCCAGCAATTCTTCATCCCCACGGCTTCCCCGTGCCAGAATCACCCGGAGCAGGCAAACCGTCTCCCTTATTCCGGGAGTTGTCATCCAATCCTCCCGGTCAGCGGTCTGGAAGGGAATACCGGCGGAGTCAAAGGCCTTTGCAAAGACTTCGCACTGCCGGCGGGTACGGTAGAGTACGGCAAAATCGGAAAAGGCATATTCTTTT
Source organism: Desulfobacterales bacterium (assembly GCA_022361315.1). Next base: position 287 of record JAKSBB010000871.1, on the reverse strand, counting down.
TCAAGGTTATCTCCGGCCTTACCGGCGTCTACGGAGAGAAATGAAATGCCTCCCACCAGTTCTTCTATCATTTTGCCAACGGCCACGGCCTCCCCCTTTTCTGTTGCCGTTTCCTTGATGATCACTTTCTGTGAGGTATTGACACTGGCATAGATTTTTCTGCCCTCATTCACCGCTGCATCGGTTTCGGGATTGGAGATCATTTGAAATGAGGCGTCAAGAATGGTCTGGGTGGATCTGTAATTCTGCCTCAGGCGGATCTTTTCGCATCCCGGGTAGTCCTGTTC
>JAKSBB010000172.1 GCA_022361315.1 Desulfobacterales bacterium | reverse complement strand
GTCCTCTTTCCGTTACAGAGGCCAGGGATAAGGAACCCATAAGGCCGGGGAACATCTATATCGCTCCGGGGGGGTACCATCTGCTGGTTGAGAAGGAGTTCAGTTTTGCCCTGTCCGTGGACGAGCCGGTCTGCTACTCCCGACCGTCCATCGATGTATTGTTTGAATCCGCAGCAGACGCCTGCGGCCCCCACCTGGTGGGGATTATCCTGACCGGTGCCAACTCAGACGGCAGCGACGGTATCGTGGCCATCAAACGAAACGGGGGCTACACCATTGCCCAGGATCCCGCAACCGCCTCATCCTATTACATGCCCCAGTCTGCCATCGATACGGACGCGGTTGACACCGTACTTCCCCTGGACAGAATTCCGGCCTTTGTGAATGAATTAGTGGAGGACGCCAATGGATAACCACACAGGTTCCCCCAAAATTCTCATTGTTGACGATATCCCCGAAAACCTCTTTGCCCTGGAAGCCATTCTGAAGAAACTGGATGCCCAGGTCATTAAGGCGGGTTCCGGCAATGAAGCACTCATCCAGGTTCTGGACCATGATTTCGCCCTGATCATTCTGGATGTCCAGATGCCTGAAATGGACGGATATGAAGTGGCTGAAATACTCAAATCCGATGAAACCACAGAAAACATCCCCATCATATTCGTCACCGCTGTTGACCGGGACGACACCAAGGAACTCAAAGGCTACGGCACCGGTGCGGTTGACTTTATTTTCAAACCCCTGAACGAGTTTATCCTCCTGAGCAAGGTGAAGGTCTTTCTTGAGTCCTACAGAATCAAAAGCGGGCTTGAAGACCTTGTGGCCCAGAGAACAAAGGATCTGAGCGAAGCCAACCGGGAACTCAAGGAACAGATCGAACACAACATTGAAGCATCCCGGGAACTTGAAAAGTCCAAGGCCTATCTGTCCAATGTCATCAACGCGATCTCTTCCTGTCTTATCAGCGTCGATGAACAGGGGAAAATCGTGGATCTCAATCAGGAAGCCCAAAAGGTATCCGGTGTTTCCATGCCGGATGCCGTGGACAAACATCTCTCTGAGATTTTCCCATTCTCCGGAGAGCTGATCAATGATGTGGAAAAGGCCCTTGCCTCCCGCACCCCCGCTGAGCGAAGCCATGTCTCGGTTTATAAGGACGGTAAATTGTTCATCAAAAACTTTGCCATCTATCCCATTCGCTTTTACGAGTCAAAAGGAGCGGTTATCCGGGTGGATGACGTCACCGAGCAGGTAAAACTGGATGAAATCATGATTCAGTCGGAAAAAATGCTCTCCATCGGCGGACTGGCCACAGGTATGGCCCAGGAAATAAACGGCCCGCTTGCAGGCATCATCCAGAACAGTCAAGTGATTAAAAACCGGTTCAAAGAAGACATCGAGGCCAATACCACGGCTGCCCGGGAGTGCGGCACCACCCTGGATGCCATCACCTGCTATATGGAAACCCGGGGGGTGTTCCATCTGATGGATTCCATGCTGGCCTCAGGGGTCCAGGCCGCCCATATCGTAGAAAACATGCTCAGTTTCACCCGGAAAAGCGAAGGGCTCACCAAAAATGAAGATCTGGCCGAAGTTCTGGAAAAGACCCTGGCCCTTGCCGAAAATGACGACCATCTTCAACACCAGTATGATTTTGGCGCGATTCTGATCGAAAAATCATTTCAACCCGACATGCCCCAGGTGCCCTGCCAGGCCAATAAGATACAACAGGTGCTGCTCAATATCCTTAAGAACGGTGCCCAGGCCATGGCAGAGCTAAAAGGACTCGGTGAAACCGTCAGAAAATTTGCCATCACCCTCCGCATCACCCCGGACAATCACGCTGAAATCACCATCCGGGACAATGGACCGGGTATGACCCAGGATCTGGCAAAAAAGATATTCGACCCCTTCTTCACCACCCGGAAATACGGCGCAGGACTGGGACTTGCCATTTCATATTACATTATCCACGATGACCATAACGGGGCACTGACCGTTGAAACGGCGCCGGGCAAAGGGGCATGTTTCATCATGACGCTTCCCCTGCAATAACACGCGCTCACTGCAACAGTACAGACAGATCCACCGCCACCGGTGCACCACCGGAATCAATTCTTGACATCTCTCACCATACAGTTTACGCAAACGTTAACTTTCATTTTATCCCCCTTCAGGAGGCAGAATGGCAGAGACCTGGACCATATCCCAGATGGCCGACCAACTGGACATTTCCACCCGGACCATCCGGTTTTACGAGGAAAAAGGATTGATACGCCCGGATCGCACCGCCGGCAATCAACGGGTATACACCCCCCGGAACAAGACCCGGTTGAAACTTATACTGAGGGGCAAACGGTTCGGTTTCAGCCTGGAAGAAATCGCAGAGATGATCGGGATGGCAGATACGGATATGGATGAAGTCAGCCAGATCCGGAAAAGCCTGGCTTTCGGCGAGGTCAAGCTCAGGGAACTGAAGGACAGAAAAAAGGAATTGGAGCTGCTGGAACAGGATATCATGGCCACCCGGGAAAAACTGACCGCCCGCCTGACCGAACTCGGAGCGCCGCCATACGCCCCTGATAAAAACGAACTGACCTGATCGATCTGAAAAGGAGAGCCCATGTTTGACTATTTACTGGATGATACTCAGAAAGCGCTGCAGCAGGAAGTCAGGGATTTTGTAAAATCCGTGCCCCGGGAGATGATTCTGGATATGGACGCGGAAAAAATCCAGTTTCCCAAGGAATTTCTCCGGGAAGCCGGGAAGCGGAATCTCATGGGATGCAGGTATCCGGTGGAATGGGGCGGCCGCGGTATGGACTGGGTTTCCACCTGTATGGTCATGGAAGAGGTGGGGGCACTGGGCTATATCTTCGCCTGCATCTTCGGCGTGGGGGCGGAACTGGTGTGCGACGCCGTCATTCTCCACGGAACCGACGATCAGAAGGCGCGTTACGTGCGTCCGCTGCTCAAAGGCGAGCTGTTTGCCGCCGAATGTCTCACCGAACCCCGAGGGGGATCGGATTTCTTCGGTACCACCACAACGGCGGAAGATAAGGGAGACTATTTTCTGCTCAACGGCCAGAAACGGTTTATTGTGGGGGGAGAAGGGGCGGATTATTTTCTGGTTTATGCCCGGACTGATCCGGACGCCCCGGCCCACAAGGGGATATCCTGCTTTATCGTTGACCGGAGCGACGGTGTGGAAAGCGAATACCTGTACGGCCTCATGGGGTGCCGGGGCGGCGGTGCCGCACGCATGGTGTTCCGGGATGTAAAGGTCCCGAAAGCCAATCTTCTCGGGGAACTCAACCGGGGTGTCCGTGTATTCAACACCATGATGATTCCCGAGCGGCTCGGCACGGCAGCCATGACCATCGGTGCCGCCATGCCGGCCCTGGATGTGGCAACAGCCTATACCTCAAAACGCAAGGCCTTCGGACAGCCCGTGGCCGGGTTCCAGGGAGTATCCTTCCAGGTGGCTGAAGCCGTGACCCTTCTGGACGCGGCCCGGGCCATGATATATACCACCGCCAGAGCAGTTGATGCCGGCATCGGAGATAAGGAGATCCGCCGCCTGGTGTCCGAAACCAAAAAATTCGTCACGGAGTCCTGTCAGACGGCGGCCAACAATGCCATGCAGGTGATGGGGGGGATTGGGTACACCAATGTATATCCGGTGGAACGCATCGTGCGTGACCTTCGCCTGGCCTCCATCTGGACAGGTACCAATGAAGTCATGTCCATGATCATTGCCAACGAATGGTATAAACAATACTGGAAGGAAAAACCTTTAGGGATATACAGGGATCCGGAACCGGATGCGGCTGAGGCCGGTGCAGCGGATGAGAAGATATACGAATAATCCGTTCAGAAGCTGCGGCGCAGCTCCAGGGCTTCTTCATTTTCCGGGTCAAGGCGAAGAACGGCGGACAGAAAGTCATCAGCCTGGATCACCTTGTTTTTAATATAAAAAAGACGGGCGATCTTCAGCTTCGTCTTGACGGGATGAACCATGTTCTTGTCTGCGGACATGAAGTACTCCAGGGCAAGGTCGTCCTCTCCTAACGCCTCATAAATAAGGCCGGCCTTGAAAAGCAGACCGTGGTTGGAGGGAAATTCCCTGAGGAGCTTTGTGAGCAGACTTTTGGCAAAGCGGTTCTCCCCGTGCTCCATACAGATGTCCAGGATTTCCTCTTTGAGCTGCAGGTGCTTTTCAAGCTTGCCGATCAACCGGGCCAGAAGATTCACGGCCAGATCGTTCTGTTTCATGGCCAGCAACTGCTTTCCCTCTTTGATGGCAGAGTCGTTGTAGCGGTTTGTCAGGGCCAGGACCTCGCATTCGTAACGGACGGAAAGCGCCCATTCCTTGCGCTGCCAGTACAACTTGCTGAGCAGGTGGCGGGTGACGGCATCCATGGGGTTGACTTCCACCGCCTCAAGATAGCATTTCTCCATGGTGGACACCTTGCCGGTCTTTCCGTAGAGGAGCCCCAGATTCCGCTTCAGCCGGGATGCTTTGGGCCGCATCATCACCGCCCGTTCCAGACAGCGGATGGCCATATCCAGCTTGCCGGCCTCATCCATTTCCCTGGCCTTCCGGACGAGGAGTGTGGCCTCATCCGGGTGATTGAACCGTTCAACCGCCTGGCGGATTTTATCGTCCAGCATGGCAGGGGTCAGGGGTTTGATCAGGTAGCCGTCCACTTCGATTTCCGCCACTTCGTAGACGATATCCCGCTCGGATTCCGCCGTGACCATCAGAACGGGCATATCCCGGAACCTGCGGTCAGCCCGGATGGCGTCCAGCATCTGTCCACCGTTCATCACCGGCATTTTCCAATCCACGATGGCCAGGTCGACCTTTCGGTCTTCCATGATCTGCATGCCGGCCCTGCCGTGTTCCGCATAGAGGATCTGCCGGCCGAGCCCCAGATTTCTCAGGGTTTTTCTGATGATGGACCGCATGCTTTTCATGTCGTCCACGACCAGAATCGTCATATTTTCTAAATCTATCATCGACTTCCCGCCATCGTCTTATCGAAGGTTTTGCTCCCGTGAGGGGGATCTGATTGTATAGAGAATCCCATCAAACCCAGGGACAGACATAACAGACCCGGCCCCCGGAATCAACCGGAATGAGCCCTCTCTATCATTTTAAGAGCAGAATACATAGATGTAGCCATACGTTACCGGAATATGACCCTTGCCCTATTTTGAAACAGGAATACAAGATGTAACCATATGTCAGCGGCGAACAAGCGATACGGGGAACCAACGAAAAAGGCCCCTGCGGCAATACCGCAGGGGCCTTTCGTTCCTCAAGGGACCTGCACCCTATTCTTCTGCGGGTGCGTCTCCTTCTCTAGCCTCATCTTCGGCGGCCTCTTCTTCAGGGGCCTCCTCGGCAGGTGGGGCTATTTTCTTTTCCACTTCAGGCATGATGTTTTCATCAATGAAAATTTCAAAATCTTTCATGATGATTTCCTTGATGGGTTCGGCAGCGAGTTCTTCGCCTTCACGGGTCCCCATCTGCAGGGTATCCACCAGTTCACCCACGATCTTGTTCAGATCCGTTGCGATCATCTCCTTCATCTTCGGAAGGACGATTCCCAATTGAATGCGGAAAGCCAGGTCTTCAGACATGATGTCTCCTTTCTGGAATTTGAGTTAATTCCGCTGTTAAGCGGTATAAACCCAACAAAAGATCACAAAAAGAGACTAAATATCATTCATTTTATTGTCAACATATCAGCTCTGAATCCACAATTAACACACATTTTGTTTTTTATTGCTGCCCGTCCTGCTCCGCCGCCCCGGCCATCCGCATTTCCAGACAGATACCGGAGAGTTCAATCACATCCCCTGGAAAGATTTTCTTACGTTTCCGGGTTTCCACGGCGCCGTTCACGCGGACCAGGCCGTCGGCGATGAGGTATTTGGCTTCACCGCCGCTGGCGGCAAGATTCTCAAACTTGAGGATCTTGTACAATTCCACCGGGGACTTCGTCAGGTATACCACCTGGTGATCATCCACGGGCACCTCCTCCCCGGCCCACACCTTCACTGAGACGGATGGCATCGGCCCGCAGCCGGCCCTGAATGTACAGAGACAGCGCGGCTATGGCCTTGTCACAAACGGTAAAGACAGGAATGCCG
>JAKSBB010000112.1 GCA_022361315.1 Desulfobacterales bacterium | reverse complement strand
CTTTTCTTTCCAGCACCACCACATCTTTAACCCCGAGTTTGGTGAGGTGATAGGCAGTGGCACATCCGATAACGCCGCCGCCGATGATGACGACTTTTGCATGGCTGGGCAATTCTTTGGTCATGTTGTCTCCTTTGCCGGGCAGTGGCTGCCCGAACGGTTTATGGAATATAGGTTATATGGGTATGGTTTGGTTTTAACCGTCGAGGGCAGCGAGGCCTTCCTCCATGATCGTCAGACCCTTTTCCAGAAGATCGTTCTCAATCATAAGGGGCACCAGGACCCGGATCACGTTGCCGTGGATACCGCAGGCCAGAAGGATCAGGCCTTTTTCCCTGGCGGAGGCCACGAGGTTGCCTGCGGCTTCCGCATCCGGTGATCCGTCCTTCTTGACGAGGGTTAGGCCGATCATGGCACCTTTGCCCCGGAGCTCACCCACGACGTCAAAGCGGCGTTCCCACTGACCGAAACGTTCCCGGAGACGGTTGCCGAGGGTCACGGATTTCTCCAGAAGATTTTCCTCTTCAAAGATATCCAGCACCGCATGGGCTGCGGCGCATGCCAGGGGATTGGCGCCGTATGTGCCGCCAAGACCCCCCGGATGGACAGAATCCATGATGTCTGCTCTGCCCACCACGGCACTCAGGGGTATGCCGGCTGCCAGGCTCTTGGCGACTGTGGTCAGATCCGGGGTCACATCCCAGTGCTCCATGGCGAACATCTTACCGGTTCTGCCGATGCCGGTCTGAATTTCATCCGCAATCAGGAGAATCCCGTTGTCTTTACAGAATTGGGCCACCTGGGGCAGAAAGTCATCCGGAGGGGCAATGAAACCCCCTTCACCCTGTACCGGTTCAACCACGACGGCTGCGGTGCTTTCCACATCGATACCGGTAATGAAGAAGTTTTTGAAGGCCTCGAAATCACCGAAGGGTGCCCGGTAAATCTCAGGGGCATAGGGACCGAATTTCCACTTGTAAGGTTTCACCTTGGCTGTCATTGCCATGGTTAAGTAGGTGCGGCCGTGGTAGGCACCGTCAAAGACGACGATACCTTGTTTCTTGGTGTAGTATCTGGCGATTTTAACGGCATTTTCAACGGCTTCGGCACCAGAGTTCACAAACAGGACTTTCTTTTGAAAATCACCGGGAGTCAGCTTTGTGAGCCGGTCTGCCAGCCGTACGGCAATATCGTAGGGATTGACCATAAAACAGGTGTGGGTGAACTTATCGGCCTGTTCTTTGATGGCGTTGACCACCTTGGGGTGACTGTGCCCGACATTCATCACGGCGATACCACCGGCAAAATCGATGTATTCATTCCCTTCCACATCCCTGATGACGGCGCCTTGGGCAGCGTCGACATAGCAGGTGGTGCCACTGGCATGGCCGGTGGGGATCACTTTGGTTCTCATCTCTTGAATTTCATTGATGGTGGGCATCGGTTAGGCTCCTTTTATGGCGTTAACGGGTTTTATAAAGCATGTTGTTTTAATGGTGATATGCGGTGAGTGCCGGCGCATGGCAACCTGCCCGCCAGCCGCTCAGCCGCTGCAATATCGGCCATCATTTCTTTATCCATAGGGTCTGTGATAAGGCCATCCAGTCCTTTTGCGACGGCCATCACGGCAAAGATCCGGTTCAGGTATTTCCGGCAGGGAAGCCCGGAAGATATATTGGACAATCCGCATATGGTATGGACGCCCCGGAATTGGGTTGTGATTGTTTCCACGGCGTGGAGAAATTCAATACCAAATTCGCCGTGGACGGAAATGGGCTGAACCAGTGGATCTACAAAGATATTTTCTAACGGGATGTCTGCCGCAACCAGGCCGTTGATCAGCTTGTCGGCGATGTCCAGACGTTCCCGGGTGGTTTCCGGCAACCCCTCATCGCTCTTGCAAAGGGCCACGACCTTGAGGTTGGTTCCCCGTAATAGGGGCAGCAATTCCTCGTATCTGTTCTTTTCCAGAGAGATGGCATTTACCATTGGCGGGGCCATGCCTTTGTGAATGGCCAGGGCCGATTCAATGGCCTTGGGGGCGCAGCTGTCGATGCAGCAGGGAACACTCGCCACTTCCTGGACGATGTTCACCAGCCATTTGAGATGCCTTGGTTCGTCCTCTATAAATTCCTCTGCATTTACACCGATATAGTTGGCTCCGGAAGCTTCCTGGTCCTTTGCCATTTTTTGGATTGCGGCTGTATCCTTTTTTGATATGGCGTCGCCGATGTCATTTCTACCGGCGTTTATATGATCTCCGACAACTATCATTCATCT
>JAKSBB010000366.1 GCA_022361315.1 Desulfobacterales bacterium | reverse complement strand
GGCAAAAAGGGAAAAGATGTCAGGCACATTATCCGTGATCTGGTTAGGTGTGCCGTTAATGGTTGGAGATACGGTGCTTGGCGCCATGGCCGTTCAGCACTATAGTGATCCCGGATATTTTACCGATAAAGATATGGAACTGCTCACGGCAGTATCCGACCAGGTGGCACTGGCGCTGGACAGAAAAAAGGCATTGGAAGATATCCGAAAGAAGGAGAATCTGACCCGGGCCCTCTATAAGATTTCAAATGCCGTGAATACAACCGGACATCTCGATGCATTGTACCAGGCCATTTATGACACCTTGAATCAGCTTAAACCCCTGCCCAATTTTATCATTTCCATTGTGGATAATGAAAAGAAGACCATGGCTTTCCCGTTGTTTATCGATGAATATGACAAGGTGGTGCCCGGGGAGATTCCCTATACTGACAGCAGCCCCTCCCTCACCCTTGAAGTCATGAAATCAAAAAAAACCTTGTTTCTGAACCGGTCCCAGCTTGAAAAAAGGCATCAGAGACAAAAACCGCTTGGGCACAGTGCGGTTGTATGGTTAGGGATTCCCCTGCTTGTCCGTGAAAAAGTCATCGGTGTCATGGTGGTGCAACATTATTCAGACCCCAGTTACTTTATCCCGGAAGACATTGATTTTTTCACCTCTGTATCTGATCAGATCGCTCTGGCCATTGACCGGAAACAATCCCAGGACATCATTTTAAGGCATAAGGAGAACCTTGAGAAAAAAGTTCTGGAAAGAACCCGTGAACTGCAGGAGAGCTGCGCCGCCTTTGAAACCAGTGAAAAAAGATTCCGGGAAATGGCGGAACTTATGCCACAGCCCCTGTTTGAGGTGGATCTGGAAGGCCGATTCACGTACACAAACCGGCACAGCCTCGAACTCAGCGGATACTCAATGGACGAATTTCAACGTGGGGTAGATGTCTTTGATCTGGTTGAACCGGAACTGCGCGAGCCCACGAGAAAGGCGATGGCCCGGGCACTGACTGCAAATAAGGTGGTCCAGACTGAATTCATGCTCAGAAAGAAGGATGGCTCATGCATTCCTGTTGTTTTATACAGCAACGTGATGTTGGAACAAAGCAGGCCCGTAGGTTTCAGGGGGGTCATGCTGGATCTCACCGAAAGAAAAAAGACCGAAGAGCTAATGATCCAGACTGAAAAAATGATGTCTATTGGCGGACTTGCCGCCGGGATGGCCCATGAGATCAACAATCCCCTGGCCGGGATGATCCAGAGCGGCCAGGTGATCAGGAATCGCCTGACCCAGCCCATGCCGGCCAGTGAAACCGTGTTGACCGAACTGGGAATCTCCATGGAGGTGATCGCCGCCTTTGTGGAAAAAAGAGGGCTTCTCTCCCATCTTGATAATATCAGCCAGGCCGGCAGCCGGGCGGCGAAAATCATTGAAAATATGCTGGGGTTTGCAAGGAAAACCGACTTTGCCAAACAGAACTACCCCATGGATGAAATCCTTGAAACCTCCCTTGAACTTGCCCTGAACGACTATGATCTTAAAAAGAAGTATGATTTTAAACACATCGAAATCACAAGAAAATACACACCGGACCTGCCCCCCGTCTATTGCGAACGGTCCAAAATCCAGCAGGTGATCTTCAATATCCTGAAAAATGCCTCCCAGGCCATGTCCCGGATGGACAACATGCCCGACCAGTTCAAGTTATTCATGGGGCTGTCCCGGGACAACGGCATGTTAAAAATCGAAATACAGGACAATGGTCCCGGCATGGATCCGGAAACCCGGAAAAAGGTGTTTGAACCCTTCTTCACCACCAAGGATCAAGGTGAGGGAACGGGACTTGGGCTTTCCGTATCCTATTTTATCATTGTGGATGATCACAACGGAGAGATGGAAGTCATATCTCATCCTGGAAAAGGCACGGCATTTATCATCCGGCTGCCACTGGTTTCCCGTTCATAAGACCGCATCAAGGGGACAATGGTTTACCCCATATCACTCAACTCAAACGGACGGTATGCCCATAGCGGCCTGGATTATGCGTCGTAAGTCTGAACCGCAATGCTGGAGCCGCGGGACAGTGCTGCCATCAGGAGCGGATGATCTCAAATAGGCTTTGATTACCTTGCATCGGCCCCTGGTAAACTTCATATGGAGATCCCCGCAATCCAAGTTTTTAAGAATTATAGTCATGACGTATGTCCGCCAGAAGTCTAATCGGGTTGCATACATGCTGTCCCAAATCCGTTCAAGTTCTTCGAAATGATTTTCGATACACTGATAGTATGCGCTTGCCTTAGGGGCGTGCTGTTGATAAATATCAAAAATATGTATTGCGGTTTGGGCCATGGCGGAACCACTAATGATGACAGGATTGTATAAAAATGCCCGGAAGAAAAATGCAGAGCAAAATCGATTGTTGAAAATAGACGAGATATGTTGAAATAAATAAACATCCAGATCCTAAAACCACTTTGGCTTAGCTTGGAATTGATAAGAAAGAAGATCACAGGGTATTATTGAATGAAATCAGCTGATTCCCCGGGGATTATATAATGAACGCGAAAACCAACACCCTCTTCCCCGATTACATCCCTGGTCAAACAGGGACTTGCCAGACATGTAAATATTTGAGGTATGGGGATGGCAGGTCGGAAGGAGCTACCCCGAATTGTATTATACGATCAAACAAAGTATTAATATTTCTGGTTAAGAAACAATCTAGTGCTTGTGATTTGTACGAATGTATAGGCAATGATCAGCAAACTGAACCAAAATAGAAGATTCCACCGGGTCGGTCCTGATTCGGGCAGCCTCAGGAGAGGGCATGAAAATAATAAAATACCTTTTTAATATACTTCTTTTTTTCCCACAATTGGCATTTGCGACTGATGAAGCAGCAGGGGCCTCAGATGTGATACACTCAAACTCTCCGATTGTCAGTCTCGGATTTGTTTTTATCATGGTCGCTGTTCTTTATATTCTGATAAATCATATCCGTAATAAATCTAATAAAAAAGACGGTGAATCCAAATAAAGAAACGGACGTGGCTGATCAGGTCCCGTGGCATTACTCTGTAGCAATTATTCCACAGGCAGTCCAATGGTAAAGGTGGCGCCCAGGCCCGGATCGGAACTGACCTCCATAAACCCGCCGTGATCCTCGGTGATGATAAAATAGGAGACAGAGAGGCCCAGGCCAGTTCCCACCCCCACTTCCTTTGTGGTGAAAAAGGGTTCAAATACTCTTTTTCTGATGTTCTCGTCCATGCCGGGTCCGTTATCTGATATTTCCGTGATCACAAAACCGCGATCTCGATCGTAGAGTATTCTGATATCAAACCCGGGAGCTTGGGTGTCATGGGCATGCATGGCCTGTGCGCCGTTACGCAATATGTTCAGAAGAACCTGTTGCAGTTTTGACCCGTCACAGCGGATAAGCGGGACATCATCGTAACTCCTGTTGATTTTAATCTGACGGAAATCCAGACGTTTCTTTAAATCGTAATCCGCCGTCATGGCAAGGTCCAGGGTTTTGTTCATCAGGTCGGCCATGGCGTGATGGTCACGCCGCTCATCCCCCCGTCTGGAAAAACTGAGCATGTTGGAGACAATATCGGCAGCACGTTGCCCCGTGGTGTTAATGGCCTCCAGCATGCCTGGAATTCCCCGAAGCTCCATAAAATCCCGGATGACTTCCATCTCCGTTCCCAGGGATTGGGCAGCACGGACATTGCCGGGCATCCGCGTGTCTGTGAGCCGGTTGGATACCAATGAGGCGTTTTGAATCATACCGGCCAGGGGGTTGTTTATCTCATGGGCCATACCCGCCGCTAGGCCGCCCACGGACAGCATTTTTTCGCTCTGGATGATGACTTCTTCCATCCGTACCTTTTCACTGACATCGTCGATGCGGATCACCGCGCCCCCGGGACGGTTCCGGCTTAGGGGGTAAATCGTCACATCCTCATGCACGGACCGGCCGTTACGGGTGCGTAATTGTTTGTGCAGATGCTGGCTTTCCCGGGTGGTTATACTATGGGACAGGGACTGTATATCAATGCCGGAATCCGCAACGGCCCGATCGATTCTCAGGCCTATAACCTTATCCCGGCTGATACCGAATGCATCTTCTGCCGCCCGGTTCCACTGTGTTATTCGCAGGTTTTCATCCACGCCGATCAATGCCGAGGGCATGGAGTTAATGATATTTGAGATCAGATCGGTCAGGCGCTCCTGATCGGCTATCTTCTCCTTTACCGCATCCCGCATTTTTTCAAAGCTGTCGGCCAGTTCGCCCAGTTCATCTCCCCGTGTTATCAATATTTCTTTGTCAAGGTTGCCCCGGACAATGAACCGGGTGGCGTCCCTCAGGTCCCTGACCGGACGAAGAATGGCCCGGGATAGAATCCAGTTTAAAACGATGAGCATCACCAGAAGCACAGCCCCCAGGACGCCGGCGGTTACAAAAAGAAACACCCGCTGTTCTTTTTCCACCTGGGCCAGGGTGTAGTGAATACGGATAAAACCGAAAACCTCATCGAGGAATTTAATGGATTTGGTATACACCAGGACCTTTTCTCCCCGGTGAAAGGTCTGCCGGATATGATGTTGCGTACTGAGTTCTGACCGGATCTCCGGTGTTATCTGTTCCGGGGACTTCACCGTGCCCTGGGATGTCAGTTGATTGCCGTTCCGGTCAAATAATCTGATACTGACGATGCCTTCCACCGTGAGCATCTGGGCCAGCCGGATACCGGCAGCCGTGATGCGGGCATCAAAAATCTCATTGGCCAATTGCTCGGTATCCCTTTCCACCAGGGTGGTCAAGAGAAGTTCTACGTTGCCGATTGCCCGTTTCAGGCGAAGGTTTTGAAGGGGATAATGGATGAATGCAAACAATACCGCTATCAGCGAGAAGGTGATGATAATGGCGGCGTTTATCTTATGCCTCAGGGTAAACTGCATCATGCTCCGGGATTACCAGGGGGAAACGGTTTTCAGATAAACGAGTTTATCCGGGGTGAACTTAAGGATGCTTGCGGATTTCATAGGGTTACGGTTCTCGTCAAACCGGATGGCACCGGTGATTCCCTCAAAGTCCCGGGTATCGGCCAGGGCCTCTCGGACTTTTTCAGGATCCGGGGATCCCGCCCGTGTCACGGCATCCGCATATAGAAAAACGGCATCAAAGGCCAGGGCTGTCCCGGCCGTTGGATTCGACCCCATGACCTGAGTGAACTCTTTCGCAAATGAGCGGCTTTCAGGATTCTCATTCTCCGGGTGCCAATGGACTGAAAAGTATGTGTCCGCAAGGGCTGCGCCTGCATACTCGTACATTTTTGCGCTGAAACCGTCGCCACCCAGGACCGGGATGGTGATGCCCATGGCCCTGGCCTGTTTGATGGCCCGCCCTGCATCAACAATATTTCCGGGTAAAAAGAGAATGTCGGGATTCAGCCCCTTTATTTTTTGAAGCAGGGGGGTGAAATTATCCGTATCCGTTAAATAGGCCTCTTTCAGGAGAATGTTACCGCCAAACCCGGTGAAATAGGTTTCGAAAAAATTGGCCAGACCGTCACTGTAACGGCTGTCGGCATTGACAAGAACAGCAGCGGTGTGCACGGCCATATCCCGCGCGGCAAATGCGGCCATGAGCCGCCCCTGAAAGGAGTCCAGAAAACAGAGACGGAAGATGTAGTCTCCCACCGGGGTGACGGCCGGATTGGTGGAGTAGGGAGATAACATAGGAATCCGGGCGGCCTGGAGGACCGGGGCCATGGCCAGTGAATGGGAACTCCAGTTTGCCCCGATCACGGCGGATACACCATCCTTTACAGCCTGGCTTGCTGCCTTTTTGGAATGAAGCGGGGTGCTCCGGTTGTCGTACTCTATGATGCGGATGGGGCGCCCCAGAACGCCGCCCCGTTCATTTAGTTTTTTCACCGCAAACCGTACCCCTTCAATGGCGGTACGATTCCCCTTGGCAGCCTTGCCGGTTTTTGCAAAAATAGACGCGATTGTCACGGATTGACAGAACCCGGGTGTGTTGATCCCCAGAAAAATCAGCATTGTTGCCAAAAGCCACCAGGTTGCTTTCTTCATTTGTTACCCTTCATCACTATGGTTTCTATCGTTTCAATGGTTCAGTCCGGATGAACCGTCTTTATATATTCAGACCCATCGGTGCCAAATTTGAGAATCACAGCCGGCTTAACCGTGTCACCGTTCTCATCAAAGCGGATTTGCCCCGTCACTCCGTTAAAATATGTTGTTCCGGCAATGGCATCCCGTATTGCCTCGGTGTGAAATCCGCCGGCCCGTGCTAGGGCGTCGGCAAACAGAAACACACAATCTTCTGCCAGGGCGGATCCCGGATTCAGAAACCATCCGTTCTTTTTATATCTGGCCACAAATTGCCGGCTCTTTTCTCCCGGAAAATTTGGATGCCACTGGGTGGTGTAATAACTCCCAGCCAGAAAACTTCCGGCAGGCTCATACATAAGGTCGCTCCAGCCGTCACCGCCGATAAAAGGGGCATTTATTCCTTTCTGTCTTGCCTGTTTTATAATGGTTCCGGAGTCTTTCACATGGCCGGGCAATATAAGAATATCCGGGGAGGCGCTGCCCATGATCCGTATGGCATCGGAAAAATCCACGGATTTTTCCAGATAGTGCCGGATGAACAGGACCTGTCCCCCCATTGCCGTGAAGTCCTTATTGAACCGGTCTCCCAATGTTTCGCTGAATGAACTGTCGGCGTTGATCAAAATACCCGCTGTTTTTGATTTCATATACTCGATGGCAAAGGCGGCCATCACCCGGCCCTGAAACAGATCGTTGTAACAGACCCTGAAAATGTAATTTCCCATCCTTGTGAGGCGGGGAATGGTGGAGACAGGGGACAGCATGGGAATCCGGGCGGATTGAAGGACAGGAGCCATGGCCAGGGAATGTGAACTGTAAGCGGCCCCGAATACGGTAATAACACCGGCGGCAACGGCTGCTTCGGCTGCCGTTTTTGACCCCAGCGGGGTACTCCTGTTGTCAAATTCCAGGAGTTCTACCTGGTGTCCAAGGATACCTCCCCTGAGGTTCAACTCATCTATTGCCCGCCGGATTCCGCTTAAGGAGGGACCATTGGTTACGGCCGCAGGACCCGTGATGGAGAAAACCGCCCCGACACGAACCGTTGGCAACCCGGTTTTTGTTTGGGAGGGGGCTGCCAAAGCGATCGTGCCCGTATAAAAAATGATGATAACAACCCACAACAGAAGACGCATAATTTTCCTGTTCACTGTCCGGCTTGCGAATTAATCTTTACGGTTATGGAGAGGAGTATACCAGCCAATATCTCTTTTGCCACCTAAAAAGTGAAGGCATGCGTCGATTTCACCGTGGTGTTTTACCGGTGGACCATGTTAGGTTGCCTGAGTATAACCTGCTTAGGCAAATATGATTAACGAATAACCCAAGAAATTTTGGAAGAAAGAAATGGGGAATATATTCACAGAGAAATTCTGGACGGATGTCTGGACCGGGGATACGGACGGGGATACCTATGCCGTTCACAAAGGGTTTGCCACACCGGAATACTGGGACAAGGCGTCCGCCACCTATAACCGGAATAAAAAAGAGGTCAGGGACCGGCGTCAGGATAAGGTGCTCAGCCTGCTTAAAGGTAAGGGGCTGCTGTTTGAGGGGATGCGGGTGCTGGATATCGGTTGCGGCACCGGGATGCTGGCCATTGCCCTGGCAGAGCAGGGGGCACAGGTGACAGCCATTGATTTTTCAACCGGGATGCTGGACCGGGTCCGGGCAGATTTGCCGACGTCCCTGGAAGACCGGGTGACCCTGCTTCAGGAGGACTGGCACGAGGTGGATATCCGGGAGCGGGGCTGGGAAAATGCCTTTGACCTGGTGGTGGCGTTCATGTCGCCGGGGGTGGCAACCCCAGAGGCCTTTGACAAGATGATCCGCTGTTCATCCCGGGGCTGCGCCATACGGGGATGGGCGGCACGGCGGCAACATCCGATCATGACGGATCTTTGGCAGAAAATCATGGACCGTCCGCTGGACGACAAGCCCCAGAGCATCCTTTATAAGATCAATCTGCTCATCTCAAAGGGATTGTTTCCGGATGTGAATTTTGATGTGGTGGAATGGGACCAGAACGTCAGCCTGGAGAAGGAGCTGGATAACCAATTGGCCTTTTTCACCCGGGTGAGCGGCAGACCGGAGGAAGAACTTGAGCCGGTCATCCGAACCTATTTGGAAGGGCTTGCATCCGACAATCAATTGAACAAGCGGCAGAAAGGGCTGACAGCTACGGCTGTGTTTTTTGTTGATCCTTTAATCTGATTGAATCTGTGATGAAATCCCCCGGCTCTTGTTTCGCAAGGGCCGGGGGGCGTGGCTGGAAAGCAAAACCGCTACCTGATAGTTAGAAGCTTACGGCGATTCTGGCAAACAACTCATTCATATCCAGGTCATTGGCAGAGGCATCATCGCCTGTATATTCGCTCCTTCGGAATTCTCCCATAAGGTTGCAGGCAAAGTGGTCATTTTCAAGGAGCAGGTAGTCTGCCCCGATGCTGTACCGGTTATCGAGGTTCCCGTCATTATCGTTATCCGCATCAAAATCTTCATAACGGACGGCAAAAACAAGTGGATCCGTTATCTGGTACCCCAAAGAGGCAACCCAGGCCGACTCTTCATACTCTTTGTTATCCGTGGTATTCTTTTCACGGGACAGGGCCTTCATGGCTTCGAAGTCCAGAATAAATCCTGCATATTCATAGTGAAGGGCACCACCCAGGGTTGTATTCCGGTCGGAATCACCGGGTTCGGAATTTAGAAATGCGGCGATGGTAAGGCCTTCCACCGGTTCAAAGGTCGCATTTACAATGTAGGAGCCGACGGTCTTGGTCGCTTCGTATCCCGCAGATGTGTCCCGGGTCCAGCCGTAGCCGGTTTCATTCACCCGGTCGATGAGGGTTTCACCCTTGTAAATTGTAAATGAAGGATCCATGTTCATCCATGATTCACTGGTGAACCCCACGGTGGCACCGGTATCGTTGATCTCATATAGATCCTGGGTGATGGGATCATTTATGAACAGGCTTTCAAAGAGGCCGAAAGGCTGGGCACGTTTACCCCCTGTAAAGTAGACCGGGAGGCCTTCTTTGGCCAGTGTGAAGTAGGCTTCATCCCAGAAGACGTTGTCATCGCTTGCCAGGTTTTCCCCTTTGAGCAGGGCAAAGGCAGTCACATACTCATGGGGAGTGGCTTCAATACCCAGTTCAAGGGTACCCACATCAAGGTCCGAGGTGGAGGCATCGTTTGTTTTGTCGGCGGGATCTTGGGTTTCCGCACTGGTGTAATCCAGCTCGATGGCACCGGACAAGCTGAATCTGTCCCAGATGTTGGCCGAAGACGTTTTCTCCTTTTCAAGGGCTTCAATGCGTTCTTCCAGTTCTACGTTTGATGCGGCAAAGGCTGCGGGCATGTTGATTACGCCGAGACTCAATACCAATGCAATTGCGAGTTTGATGTTTAATTTGCTCATCTCTTCTTCTGTTTCCTTTTTAAAAGTTAATTGGGTTTTTATAAAAAAAAGAGCCCGGACAATTCACTGGGGTGAATTAATGTCCGGGCTCTCGGGTTCTCTTTTGACCTCTGGCCTCTAAAAATGTCAGGAAAGGTGGCTACGGATTTGCCATTGAGCTGCCCTTCGTCAGGTGAATTCTTGTTTCCTGTTTACACCGGGTGCAGCGGATGACAATCTGGTCTCCTTCCTGTTTTGCCAGCAACTTACCGCAACAACACCTGATCTGGCCGGGGTGCTGTGGTAGCTGGATTGTTTTGTCTGTGTGATGGATCATTCTCGGTTTGCTTGTTTCGAATCTGTTTTAAATTTCAATGTTAGATACAGCAAACTTTTTTGCTGGTCAATAGAAAAGTAGGAAGGTTGAAGAAAAGTTGAGAAGTGGATGGGAAATGTAGATTAGATCCGTGCGAGTACCTTTTCAATAATGCGTGAGAATTCCTCCTGTTCTTCAGGGGTGAGGCCGGCCACGATTTCCTGGGTCATGCGGATGTGGAAATTATGGTGCTCTTCAAATACCGCGTCACCTGCCGGTGTCAATTCGATGAGGTAGGATCTCCGGTCTGTCTCATGGGGTTTTCTCCGCATCAGCCCCTTTTTTTCCAGGCGGTCCACAGCCACGGTCAACGTTCCGGTGGTCACACCTATCTTCTGGGCAAGATCTTTCATCTTAATGGGCCCGGAATGGCCCACGATTTCCACGGCATGGGCCTGGGCCGTGGTCAGGCCGCTGTCCCGTACCACCGAGTCCTCCCAGGAGGCCAGTTTTTCGAAAAATTCAACGATGAGTTTTGACAGGTGCTGGATATCCATAGTTCACTTTCCTTTGGCTCGTTTGCGGGCACCCTACCATAAAGCGTCAGAATTCTACAATTAAAATAAGTTTGACCATCAAACTTATTGACATTCAAGGTATCGTTCTTTATATTGCCTTTCAAATATTTTGATAATCAAATTAAATTTGGATCAAATTAAAAGAGGTTCAAACAAAAAGAGGGAAAAACTATGATCGGCAGATATGCAAAACTCAACGTATACCGGGAGATTTTCAACCAGGAGGATTTCTTCAAGCTGGCGGGCGGGGCCGCCCTGATACCGGTGGCCCTGATGATTCATGCCCTGGAGGTTTCTCCTCTGGCGGGCATATCCCTTACGGATGTGATTCTTCTGATCTCTGTGGCAGTGAACGGATTTCCCATTGTTATGGAGGCTTTGAAAGGACTGGCCGCCCGTGAGGTGAACGTGGATGAACTGGTGAGTATCGCCATTATTGCCTGCGTACTGAACGGCAATTTTCTGGAGGCGGCGGTGGTGTCCGCCATCATGGTGTTAGGTGCGCTTGTGGAAGAGGCGGTCAGCGACAGCGCCAGGGATGCCATCAAAAAGCTGGTGGAGGTGACACCCAAAACGGCACTGGTGGAGCGGGGCGGAAAAGCCATTGAGCTGCCGGTTGAACAGATTCGTCCGGGAGATGTGCTGCCCATTCGGGAAGGCGAAGTGATCGCAGCGGACGGGATCGTACTTGAGGGCAGGGCGGCAATTCAGGAAGCTAGCCTCACCGGGGAACCGCTGCCGGTGAAAAAGGAAACCGGGGATGACGTCTTTGCCGGTACGGTTTGTGCCGAAGGGTATGTAAAGATCCAGGCGGTGAAGGTGGGGAAGGATGCCGCCATCGGTAAAATCATCACCCTGGTCCAGGGGGCAGAGCAATCACAGACAACGGGGGCGCGGATCGTGGACCGGTATGCGGCCTGGTTCACCCCGGTGATTCTCCTGGCCAGCCTGGTCACCTTTCTGGTGACCGGGGATATCAACCGGGCCATTACGGTGTTGATTGTGGGGTGCCCCTGTTCATTCCTTCTGGCGGGGCCGGTTACCACGGTGGCTGCGGTGGGCAGGGCGGCCAGATCCGGCATCCTGGTCAAAGGCGGGCAGTATCTGGAGAATATTGCAGGGGCCAAGTTATTCTGCTTTGACAAGACCGGTACCATTACCACAGGTCAGCCCGTGGTCACTGAAATTATACCGGCTAAGGGGCATGAGGCCGACCAGGTGCTTGCCCTGGCCGCTGCCGTGGAGCGCAAAAGCCTGCACCCCCTGGCCCTGGCCATTGTTGGCCACGCCGAAAAAAAAGGTCTTGCCCTTGGTGACGCCGCAGGTATTGAATCCGAACCCGGTATCGGTATCAGTGGTGTTGTCGATGGCCGCAATGTGGAAATCAAAACCAGTACCGGCAGTTCCGACCGAAGCGATACCTTGGTGGACGTCAGCATTGACGGAATCCATGCCGCTGTCATCTGCCTGGCCGACCGCCCGAGGGAGGAAGCCTCAGAGAGCATCCGTGGAATCCGGGAGGAAGGTCCGGGTGTGGCCATGATTTCCGGGGATAGAGACGCTGCCGTAAAGCAGGTGGCGGAATCCGTGGGAATTGATAAATGGTTTGCCGGGCAGCGTCCGGAAGAAAAACTGGGACGGCTGTCAGAACTGGGAACCTCCGGTGTGGTTTACGTGGGGGACGGGGTAAACGATGCGCCGTCCTTAAAAGCGGCTGATACCGGCATTGCCATGGGGTTTAAGGGGGCAGAGGTGGCGCTGGAAACGGCCGATGTGGTCCTCATGAACGATACCCTCTCTCAGCTTCCCTTTCTTATCCGTTTGAGCCGGACCATGTCCCGCCTGATCCGGGTGAATATCGGCCTGAGCTTTCTGATAAACTTTTTAGCCGTTGGTGCCGGGGCGTTGGGCTGGCTGACACCGGTGATGGGGGCCGTCACCCATAATATCGGTTCCATCCTGGTGGTGGCCCTGGCCGCTTCCATTCGGTTCCGTAAGGAGGGGTGAATCACGTAAAAAATCCCCGCACCGAACAGCCGGTGCGGGGATTGTCGTCTTTGTATCCCGTATCAGTCTTTATCCAAGCCGTTGATGAATGCTTTAAACTTCTTAAAGGTTGCCGCATCCATGGCATGCTCCATACGGCAGGCGGTCTGGTCTGCAGTCTCTTCATCCACCCCGATATGCTTGTGCAGAAACGCTTTGAATACGATATGGCGGCCTTCGATTTCCTTGGCGATCTTTTCCCCCTTTTTGGTCAGGGTAACGTAACCGTAGGGTTCATAGTTGATCAGTTCCTGAGCTGCCAGTTTTTTCAGCATTCCGGTAACGGATCCGCGTTTGATATCCAGCTTTTCGGCGATATCTTTGGACCGTGCCACGGTATTTGTGGTCTGAAGTTCCAATATGGTTTCAAGATAATCTTCAAGGCTTTCGGACAGGGCAAGTTCTTTTGTCATCACTAGTCTCCATTAATTATATAGCGCATTTTTATACCTGATTAATTAGTAAGTCAATTTATTATTTTTGTGTTGTTTTTAAAAAAGTGGTTGACTTGTGTCTAAGTTAGGCGTATAAAACTTCGAAATTTAAATATTACAATTTGTCATTCAAGTAACCCGTGTTGCTGTGACAAACCTTGAACCGGGAAATCGATGGAGGAAAATCGTGGTGAAAATCAACTTAAGAGAGATGCAGGTGGACCAGACCGGTACCATTGCGCAAGTTAAGGCGGAAGGTGAGTTGGGACGGAGAATCCGGGAAATGGGTCTTGTGCCGGGTAAGGAAATCAAGGTGCAGGGCAAGGCCCCGCTTTATGATCCGGTCTCCCTGAGAATTATGGGCTTTACATTAACGCTTCGGAACAATGAAGCGGATCACATTCTCGTTGACGTAAACTAAGAGAGGTAAATCAATATGAGTACAGCAATTGCATTGGCCGGCAACCCCAACTCCGGCAAAACCACCCTGTTTAATGAACTCACCGGTGCCCGTCAGCACGTGGGGAATTACCCGGGCGTAACCGTTGAAAAAAAGCAGGGCACCTGCATCACCGATACCGGTGCCTTTGATATTGTTGATTTGCCCGGCACCTATTCCCTCACGGCATACTCCCTGGAGGAGGTTGTTGCCAGGGATTTCCTGGTGAATGAGAGACCCTCCATGATCGTTAACATTGTGGATGCCTCCAACCTTGAGCGTAACCTCTACCTTTCCGTTCAGTTCATGGAGATGGGGATTCCTGTCTGCATTGCTCTGAATATGATGGATGTGGCCAAAAAACGGGGTATCCATATTGATATCGACCGGTTGTCCGAACTGATGGGCGTACCCGTGGTACCCACAGTGGCCAGAACCGGCCAGGGAAAACGGGAATTGCTGGAAACCGTGGCCGCAAGTACAGGCCAGAGTGCCAGATCACTGAAAATCTCCTATGGACCGGATATTGACGCCGCCCTTGATGAAATGGAAACCGTTATCAAACAGGCAGGCTTTCTTACCAAAACCTACCCCGCACGCTGGGTGGCGCTGAAATACCTGGAAAATGACAAACAGATCCTTGAACTGGGGGCGGAAGCGAACAAAGAAGTGGCCACCACGCTGGCCGGTATTGTACAACGCCTGACCAGCCATTTGTCCGCCACCCATGATGCCCACCCCGAAGGCATGATCGCCGACCAGCGCTACGGGTTCATCAGCGGTGTTCTCAAACAAAATGTGGTTCGGTATGCCGAAGACCGGAACCGGCTTCAGCAGTCCGATAAAATAGATAAGGTGCTCACCAACCGTTTCTTGGGGCCCATCATTATGGTGGGTGTCCTCATGGGGTTGTACAACTTCACCTTCACCTACAGCGCCTTGCCCACGGAATGGCTGGAAGGGCTGTTCGGTTGGATCGGTGGCATGGCCGAAGCCGGACTCCCGGACGGTCTTTTAAAATCCCTGATTGTCTCCGGTATTATTGACGGGGTGGGCGGTGTGCTTGGCTTTGTCCCCCTGATCATGTTCATGTTTCTGGGGATCTCCTTTCTGGAGGATTCGGGTTATCTGGCCAGGATGGCCTTTATGCTGGACCGGGTGTTCCGGATGTTCGGCCTCCACGGTTCTTCGGTGATGGCCTTCATCGTTTCCGGCGGTATTGCCGGCGGTTGTGCCGTGCCCGGGGTCATGGCGACCCGGACCCTGAAGTCTCCCAAAGAGCGGCTGGCCACCCTGCTGACGGTGCCGTTCATGAACTGCGGTGCCAAACTGCCGGTGTATGCCCT
>JAKSBB010000905.1 GCA_022361315.1 Desulfobacterales bacterium | reverse complement strand
GATCCTTGTGGAAAAGGGTGACCTGAATGCCGGGGCATCGGGGGCAAACCACGGTCTGCTCCACTCGGGTGCCCGGTATGTGCATTCGGATATGGAGGCGGCCATCGAGTGCCGGGAAGAGGGGATGATCCTCAAACAAATCGCCCCCCAGTGCATTGAAGAAACTTCCGGCCTGTTCGTGGCGGTGCCCGGTGATGATGAAAGCTATATCGCCGGATTTCCCGATATGTGCCGCAAGGCCAATATCCACTGCCGGGAATTGACCATAGATGAGGCCCTGGACAAGGCCCCCTGTATCGCCAAAGATGCCATTGCCGTTTACGAGGTGCCGGATGCGGCCATCGATCCCTTCAAACTTGCCATTGAAAACATGACCCAGGCCACCGGACTGGGGGGCACCTATCTTTCCCACAGCCAGGTCATCGGTTTTGACATTGAAAAGGGCGGAATAACCCTGGCAAACCTGCGCAACAACCGCACCGGTAACCGTTTCGGTATCAAAGCGCGTTCTTACGTCTCTGCCAGCGGGGCCTGGGCCGGCGCTCTGGCGGAAATGGCCGGGGCACGCATCCCCATGTTGTTTTCAAAGGGCAGTCTGCTGGTCACGGGACAGCGGCTGGCCGTACCGGTTATCAACCGGCTGCGCAAGGCCAGCGACGGGGATATCCTGGTGCCCGGCGGGGTGGTCTCCATCATCGGCACCACCTCGGTGCGCGTGGATGATCCGGACCGGATTTTTCCTACGGTGGACGAGGTGGACCTGATCATCAACCAGGGCCGGCAGATGGTGCCGGATCTGGGTGTCCGGCGCTATATCCGTGCCTATTGCGGTGTCCGTCCCCTGGTAAGTTCCGACGACGGTGACGACCGGAACGTGACCCGGGGATTCGCCCTCATCGACCATGAGAAAGACGGGGTGGACAACTTTGTAACCATTACCTCCGGCAAACTCACCACCTACCGCCTGATGGCGGAGAAAACCGCAGATCTGGTCTGCAGTAAACTCGGGGTGGATGCCCCCTGCAGAACCGGAGAACTGGCCCTGCCCATGGCGGAAACCGGAGACTGGACCGAGCCGGGTGCTTCCCTGCGCCATGGATTCAGTCTACCGGACAAAACCGACCGGATCATCTGCGAATGCGAGATGGTACCGGCATCGGCCATTGATGCCATTTCCGCGGATATCCGCCGCAACCAGGGCCGGCCGGATCTGTTGTCCATCGGCCTGCGGAGCCGCATGGGCAAAGGCCCCTGCCAGGGTTCCACCTGCAGCACCCGGGCGCTGGCCCACCTTTACGATAAGGGTGAGATACGGGGCCAGGAAGGTATTCAGGATATTCAACAGTTTTTAAATGAACGGTGGAAGGGGGAACATTCCCTGCTCTGGGGGGATTCCCTGGCCCAGTCTTCCCTCAAAGAGATGATCCACTGCGGTGTGTTCGGACTGGAGCTTGCAAAATCCGGGCTGGAGTTGGCACAATGATGAGAGAATGCGACCTGCTGATCATCGGCGCCGGACTGGCAGGTATGACCGCGGCCGCCAGGGCGTCGGAAAACGGACTATCCTGCGTCGTCGCCGGCAATCCTTCTTCCCTGATGTTCTCCAGCGGTCTTATGGATTATCTCGGGGTATATCCGGCCGGCAGCGGTCAGGTGCTGGGTTCTCCGGAAGCCGGCCTGTCTGAACTGACCCGGGATTTACCGGGGCATGCCTATGCTTTCACAGGGCACGATGCGGTGCTTGAGAGTTTTGAATTTATCCGGGGTGTTCTGGCAGAGGCCGGACTGACCTACACCATGAATGGTGAAAACCAAACGTTTTTGACGTCCATGGGCACGGTGAAACCCAGCTACATGGTGCCGGAAACCATGGCTGCCGGCGTGCTGAACGAGCGTACTGACCAACGCCTGCTTGTGGCCGGTATCCAGGGCCTGCAGGGTTTCAGCCCGGTTCAGGTGGCTGAAGGTGCGTCGGAGCGCTTCCGGGAGGCAGGTGCCGTTCAGACCGGGTTGCCGGGAATCCAGAGTGTGGTGCCCCCTCAGGCTTTAGCGGAGATGATGTCAACTCCCGACATTCAGAACATGTTTATTGATCAGGTTCGTCCCCATGCAAAATCGGCAGACCTATGCGGGGTACCGGCGGTGATGGGCGGACTGGATTGCGGGGCGGTGGTATCCCGGCTCCGGGACGAACTGGGACTCCCGGTGTTTGAGATTCCCGGCGGTCCGCCGTCCATACCGGGGCTGCGCCTGAAACAGGCCTTTGAAGGCCTGTTGGCTGCTAGAAATATTCCCTTCCTGTCCAATATGCAGATGGCCGATCCGGTGTTTGACGGAAAATGCTTTACCCTGGGCTGCGACCAGGGACCCGATGAGGTGACTGTCCGCGCCCGGGGGGTCGTTCTGGCTTCGGGTCGGTTCTTTGGAAACGGGCTTCATGCCAGACGGGAGCGGGTGGTGGAAACCCTGTTCCGTCTGGATGTGTTACAGCCTAAGGGCAGGAACCTCTGGCACGATAACCGGTTCCTGGCACCGGAAGGTCACCGGATTAACAAAGCGGGTATCCGCACGGATGAGCGGTTCCGGCCTCTGGATGAAAGAGACCGGCCGGTGTACGACAATCTTTATGCCGTGGGCAGTATCCTGGCCTGGAATGACTGGGCGCGGCTGAAATCCGGAAGCGGGGCGGCACTTGTTTCCGCCTGCCGGGCCGTGGATGCATTTACGGAAAGTACGGGAGACCGCGCATGATCATTGAGATTATTCTGGGCGTCGTCCTGGCCGCCTGCCTGGCCGGCCTTATTTTCAGGTTTTCCTCTCTGTTCCGGCTGGGCAGGGTATTTGACCGTGACCGGGATACCCTGGCCGCCCAGGTCTTTAAACTGAATTATGCCGGTATTCTGTTCAACACCCTTTTCCAGACCAGGCTTTTCAGGGCAGGTAAGCTGAGATGGCTGGCCCATGCCCTTGTCTTTATCGGCTTTGTTTTCCTGGTGGTGGTCCATGCCCTGGATTTCTGGACCGGAGAGTTGTGGGAGTGGTACCAGCCGGGAATTGAGCCCTTCCGGTTTTTGAGAAACCTGGCCGGTGTGATGGTAATGGTCGGTGCCGTGGCTTTCCTGCTGCGGCGGCTGACCCCGTCCCGGATTAACCGGGAGCGGCTGCGCAGGGGAAAACGGTTTTGGGTCCGGGGGACATTGTCCATCATTGTTATCCTGGGTTTGATGGCCTCAGGGTTTGTCACCGAGGCGTTGAATATCATCTCCGAACCCCGGTTTGACGAGATGGTGGAAGACTTCTCGGATATTGCAGGGGAGCCGGAACTGGTTCATCTGCAGGCCTATTGGGAAAAAAATTACTATGTGGTTTTTGATCAGGGTTTTCTGCCGGCGGAGAATCTTGAAGCGGATCTTGAGGAGGGCAGGGAACTGAACGAAGCCTATTGCCTGGAATGCCACACCCTGCCGGACACTGCCTTTGTCTCCACTCCCATTGCCCGGGCGGCACAACCCTTAGGCTTCTGGAGCAGGGTTCTGCGCCTGGACCGGGTGTTTTACTGGCTCCACTTTGGCCTTGCCATGGTGCTTCTGGTGTTAATGCCTTTCTCCAGAATGTTCCATCTGGTTGCCATTCCCCTGGCCACGGCCAGAAAGCGGATGACCCCGGACGCCCCCCGCACCGATATGGGGTTTCTGGACCTGGCCGGTCTTTCCGCCTGCACCCATTGCGGTTTCTGCTCCCAGGTCTGTTCCGTCACTCCGGATTACCTGGTGTCGGACAATCCCCAGGTGCTGCCGCACATGAAGCTTGAAACCCTGAAACGCCTTGCCGGAAAAGGGGTTTGGGATCTGGATACCCTGGTGCGGCTGCGGTCCGGCAACGACGATTGTACCCGGTGCGGACTCTGTGCAGATATCTGCCCCTCCGGCATTGATCTGGTGCGGTTGTGGACCACCGCCGACACCGTCATGGAACGGCTGGGCTGTCCGGACAATTATACCACGGCCATGGCCGCTTCCTTCCGGGAGTGGGTGGGGCCGGAAACACCGGATCCCGCCGGCAGTGAAACCATCCAGCATCTGCCCGGTGAGGTGGAGATCCGTAAAAGTCCGGACACCCTGTCCGGTCTGATCGCCGATGCCGACACCTTTGAACACTGCGTGCAGTGTACCCTGTGCACCAACACCTGCCCGGTGGCCGCCTATGATCTGGACAAGAATGATTTCGGTCCCCACCAGGTGATGAATCTCCTCCGCCTGGGCGAGGGTCACATGGCCGCTGGAACGCGGATGGTCTGGCATTGCCTGACCTGCTACTCCTGCCAGGAGGTCTGTCCCCAATCCATCCGGGTGGCGGACATCATGCTGGAACTGCGCTGCCGCGGTCAGGAAAGGGCTGCTGAACTCACCATCCGCCAATTGAAAGGAGCGTCCTGATGCGACTGGCCTATTTCCCGGGGTGCAAAATTTCCTTCGGCCTAGCCGAATACGGAGAGGCGGTGGAAGCCCTGATGAAACATCTGGGCGTGACCCTGGTCAAACTACCCTTCAACTGCTGCGGAAATCCGGCCCGGAGCAAAGATTTGTCCGCTTCCGTACTGGCATCGATCCGGAATCTCACCATGGCCCTGGACCAGGGGCTGGACATCCTGACCCCCTGCAAATGCTGCTTCGGACAATTTAAACACGGCCTTCACTGGTACGATACGGATAAAGTCATTCGGGAAAAGGTGGATCTGGCCCTGGAAGAAGACGGGTTGACCTTTCCAGGCACCGGCCTGATCCAGGATCCCGGAACTGGCGGCCTTGAAGAGCGGCCACCGAAGGTTCGCCATCTGTTGGATTTTTTATACCACGACATCGGCACCGACACCCTTGCCGGAAAAATCACCCCCCGGCTACCGAAACCGAAAGTGGTGCTCCAACAGGGCTGTCACGCCCTTCGCCCCTATGCGGTGACCCGGTTCGACAATCCTTTTAATCCGGTGATGTTCGGGGAACTGGCCCGGGCCTGCGGCCTTGAGACCGTATCCTGGTCCAAGGAAACGGAATGCTGCGGCGACCCCGTGGCCGACACCCACACCGATCTGGCCTTTCGCATGCGCAGGGAAAAACTGGCCAGTGCGGCCCGCACCGGGGCGACAACCATTTGCACGGCCTGCACCCATTGCCAGATTCAGTACGACAGGGGCGTTCCCGGCGATACCGGTGATGTGACCGCCGTGCCCTTTGCCATGCTGCTGGGCCGTGCCCTGGGGCTGAAGGCTAAGGTGTTCAGGATAGACTCTCTCAAACCGGAATGAATGGGATTCAACATGTGAAAGTTAAAATAAATATTGAAACCTAATTGTATGATATTGAAAAGTTGTTATACTATAGAACAAATTAGCCACAGAAACAGGAGGGCTACACCATGGAAAAAAAATTTTGCTGTACCAATCCCGAATGCACCAAGAAAAATGATGTTGTGAAAATCCTGAGCCAGGAAAGCATCATGGATGAACAGAACGTCGCCCAGATGTTCTGCCCGGAGTGCAAATCCCGTCTGACAGTCTGTGAAGAGGAAAGCCAGGCCACCTGCTAAGGCCGGCACTTCCCTTCTCCAGACAACTTGCCCCGGCCTTGCCATCGTCCTAAATGGCAACACCGGGGCAGGGATCTTTCTTATCTATTTCTGAAAATCCAAATATTCTTATCTTTGCGTTTAAAAACGCCCAAAGGGCCACAGGGCATCGCCGCTGAAAAGGCGGCATATACCTTGATCGTCACGCGGATAATTGATACAAAAAGTCTAAGCCTCTGGTGCAGCCCGTTATTAGCCTGATACAGGTTACTAAACCGGGCTGCCGAACCGCCATCTGCCCGGCCGGGTGCGAAGCCCCGGCTGCCAAATCAAGGAGTGCTCCATGTCAAAACTGAACCTGGCCAATTGGGAAGACCAGCTGGTTGCACCGGAACGGGTGTTGAACCATATCAAGCCCGGTATGACCGTATTTATCGGTACCGGTCCTGCCGCACCCCGGACATTGATCCGGACCCTGCTGGATGTGGACAAGCACAACATCAGGGATCTTGAGCTGGTTCAGCTGACGGTTCAGGGGGAAACCATTCTGTCCCTGGACAGGATGAGTGCGCCCAATTACCGGCTGAAGAGCTTTTTTGCCGGGTATGTGGCCTGGGACACCATCTCCGAGGGGCAGGTGGACCTGGTGCCTTCCTATGCCTCTGAAATCCCGGAAATCATCAAATCCCGTCGTATTGATGTGGATGTGGCCTTTATCCAGATTACCCCGCCCAATGAGAGCGGGTATTGCAGTCTGGGGCCGGCAGTGGATGTGGCACGGGAAGTGATGGACAAGGCCAGCCTGGTGGTCGGGGAGGTGAATACGGAGATGCCCTTTACCCTGGGAGATACCTTTGTCTCCATTGAAGAGTTCGATATGCTGGTCCGCTCCGACCGTGATCCTGTCACCTACGAACCGGCACCGGTGTCCGGGGTGATGAAAAAGGTGGCCTCCAATGTGGCCGCCATCATCCGCGACGGAGACTGTATTAACTATGCCCCGGGACCGTTGTTTGAAGCGTTGGTGCCTTACCTCTCGGATAAAACGGATTTGGGGATACATTCCTTATATTTTACAGATGCGGCGGCGGAACTGGTGAACTCGGGTGCCGTGACCAACCACAGGAAATCGCCTTTCCGGGGCAAGTCCCTGGCCTCTTATGCCCTGGGTACCAAGGAGTTGATGAAGTGGCTGCACAAAAATCCCCTGGTGGAGTTCCAGGGAATCGACTGGGTGTGCAACTCCAAATTTATTGCCAACAACCCGCAATTCACGGCCATCTATGAAGGGCGGAAGGCCGATATCCTGGGCAGTGTGGCGTTTCCCATCCGTGGCTCTGTGATTACGGGTCCCACCGAGGGTATTGACTTCTACAAGGGGGCCGAGGCTTCAAAAGACGGTAACACCATCGTCGCATTGCCCAGCCGGAACGAACGGGGAGAACCCAATATCATGGTCAGTATCCAGAATTACGGCAACCAGCTCCGGCTGAGGGAGTCCGTTCATGTGATGGTGACCGAATACGGGGCGGCCATGCTCAAATGGCGGCCCCTGCGGGAGCGGGCCCAGGCCATCATTGATATTGCCCATCCCGATGACAGGGAAGCGCTGATCAAGGAAGCCCGGGACCGTAAGATTATCTATCCCAACCAGATCTATGTGACCCGGTCGGCCCACCTCTATCCGGCCCATATCGCCTACACCAAAACCTTCAAAGGCGAGAAAACCGTAAGGTTCCGGGCCATGAAACCTTCTGATGAAGAGTCCATGCGCCGCTTCTTTTACCGCTGCTCCCGGGAAATGGTGTTTTACCGCTTCTTCTACTCCATCAAAACCATGAGTCACGACAAGATGCAGGAATACGTCAACGTGGATTATGCCAAGGAATTTTCTGTGGTGGGGTTTGGCGGCAAAAAGGGAGAGGGAAAGCTCATTGCCGAAGCCCGGCTGGTTACCAGTGAAGATGGGGAGATGGGTGAAGTGGCCTTCCTCATTGATGAAGAGTACCAGGGGGCCGGCATCGGTACCTACCTGATGGACCTGCTTATTGTGGAAGGCCGGAACCGCGGGCTGAAGTCCCTGTGTGCCCAGGTGCTCTCCGACAACCAGCCCATGATCAAGGTATTCGAAAAAACCGGCCTGCCGCTGGAATCCCGTCTGGAAAGTGGGGTTTATCAGGTGTCCATCACTATTCAGAAATAGATTATTTCGGCATCCGGGCAAATACCGCCTGGAACAGAACGATGGACAGGGCATTGGCCACGTTCAGTGAGTTCTTCTTGCCGAACAGGGGGATGTGCACGGCATCGTCCGCTCCATGCAGTACATGGGGAGATATCCCGTATTCTTCATTACCCACCAGCAGCACCGCTTTGGCGGGCCAGGGGTATTCGTGGCAGGGCACGGCATCTGACAGGGTTTCCAGAGCGATGATCCGGAATCCTTCTGCTTTTTTCTCATTCAGGGTTCGGGCCAGATCGCAGGTTTTTTCCTCGGAGATTCGTTCATGGGAACCCATGGCTGTTTTCCTGACCTTCGGGTTTTCCTTTCCCGGGCAGTTACCGAGAATGGCATGACGGACACCGGCGGTTTCACAGGTCCTGTATATGGAGCCGATGTTGAACAGGCTGCGTAATCCGTCCAGAGCGACCTGGTATTCCATATCCGGACGGATGGAAGGCTGGGCTACACGGTCTCCCGTGATCACACGGTCAAGCAGATCATAGTCTCGCAGGGTCTTTCCGGAAGCCGCCTGCAAGTGATGGATGGCGTCTGAGACAAAGATCAGCCATTGGATTGTCTCATCCGTGTCCGGCATTGGGGGGCTGGGGCCTTCGGACCATGCCATAACGGTCGTATACTGGTCGTAGAATTGCCGGAACTGTTCCCGTGTCACCCGGCTGGACTGCAACCGCTGGTAAACAGCGGACAGCCATCGGATGAGATGGTTACGGCGGACCTGTTCCGACAGGGATAGGTATTTTTTTTTCGTAAAATTAAAGGTGTCCATTGGCTGTTTATACCAGCCCCAAAGTGTGCTGGAAAGAGGAATCTCCTTGACATAAATCGGTACGGCGGCTAAAAAAATAGGATTACGTGAAACATTTTTAAAAAGATATTATAAAAATCTGCAAAGCGATATCCTTGCGCGGAAAATATCGTCTGCGGTGGATCTGATGTATAGTATAGGTGTGTAATTGCGGAACTGTGGAACATGCGTGACTATCTGAAACTGGCCAAAATTTACCCGGTACACATTTTGACCCTGGGGTTTGCCTACGGGGCGACCATTGTGTTTACCTTTTTCGGTCCGGTTCTGATTGTGACGGCGGGGAATCTGGCACCTGCCCTCAGCCTCATTGCCGTGGTGTTTCATGTGCTGGCATTTTACCTGCCGGTATCCAGACATGAGTACAGACGATCCTACTGGCTGTTTCTGGCAGCGATGGTGCTTGGGCTGGTGACGGTTTTCACCCACCTGCCGGTGGCAGGGCAATTGGCTGCCATCGTACTCTACGCCTGGCTGATCGGCCGGGTGGGATGTGTCTGGACCTACGCTTCCCTGGAAACAATTCCTGTACCTTACAAAGGCCGTGTGGTGGCATCGTCGCTCTTTCTTGCCTTTCTGGTGCTCTATTTTGTGAATATGAGTATGCCGGATCTGACGGGAGCTGCCGCATTGTCCGTTCCCTTCCTGATGGCTGCCGGGGCGGTATTGTGCTGTTGCAGGATGATATCACGGTATGGGGTGACTGCGGACCGGAACGCCGGAGATTACGAATCGGATACGATTGTGCCCCCGTATTTTTCATTTTTATTGTTGGTTTACGTTTCCGGCGGATTTTCTTACGCCGGGATCTATCCATATTTTGAACCTTACGCCCATATCGACAGGTACTATAATGTCCTTTTTTACCTCTTTGCCATGCTGGCTGCCGGCCGG
>JAKSBB010000037.1 GCA_022361315.1 Desulfobacterales bacterium | reverse complement strand
CTTTCTATCAAGAAGATGTTCAGATTGAGGACTCCACATCTGTGCTTCATAGCTTTGATAGAACTGTTCCACCTCTAAAAAAGATGCTGGTTAATATAGCTATGATGTTCTCAGCCGTTATGGGTGGAATGATTATCGCCATCAATATTATTGAGGAGATCTTCCTCAACCAATCCATCGGTATCTCCGGATATATATATTGCCTGAATTCCAAAGGCGATGTTCTCATCCATCCAAATGACCGGGTAAAGGGCACTAATATATCCGAATTTGAATTTGTCCGTGAACAGATGCGGGTTAAGGACGGATACCTGGAGTATGCCTGGAAAAACCCCGGGGAACAGGAGGAGCGGCCCAAGGCCCTTTTCATGGTTTATTATAAGCCGCTGGACTGGATCATTTCTGTATCTTCTTACCGGGACGAGTTTTCCTACCTTGTGGATATCAACGAATTCAGGGAATCGGTTCTCGCTTATCAATCCGGGAACAGCGGATATGCATTTGTAATAGATGAAGACGGTAATGCCCTGATACATCCCGGGTTTGAGGGATCGAACCTCTTATCTCAACCCCGGGAGTTCTCCATGGTTATCCAAAAAATCCTGGCCCGGAAAGAGGGAAAATTCACCTACATGTGGCGGAATCCCAACGAGAACAAACCACGGGAGAAGATCATCATCTTCAGACACCTGCCCGAATACGGGTGGCTGATCGGTGCCACCAGCTATGTCAAAGAGGTCTTTGCCCCTCTCACCGCATTCACCACCCTGCTGGCCGTGGATATTCTCATCTTCATTCTGGCATTTGCCGGCCTCACCTACCTGGTTTCCAAATCAGTGACAAAACCTTTGGAACAGTTCACCAGGGCATTGGGACAGGGTGGCAAAGGCGATTATACGGTTCGTATGGCACACACCGGCAGGGATGAACTGGGGCTTTTGGCCAGGCATTTCAACCGGTTTATGGATCGTCTGGAAGGCTACCACGACCAGTTGAACCGTGAGATGCAGAAAACCGTGGAAACCCAGGCGGCGCTGGTGGAAAATGAACTCAAGCTCAGGGGACTGTTCAACCAGTCCTTTCAGTTCACCTGCATCCTCTCTCCTTATGGTATT
>JAKSBB010000632.1 GCA_022361315.1 Desulfobacterales bacterium | reverse complement strand
GACATTGACATGCTCTCCCACCTGGACCTGAACAATTCCTTTCAGGACGTGGACAAATTCCTCCCCCTCGTGGCGGTAGCTGACGCCCTCATGGTGGGCACCGGCTTCCACCACGATTTGGAAGGCTTTTAAATGCTTGTTCTCCGCCCCGGGTGTCAGCGGCGTGTAAGCATAGTTATCCGTACGTTTGGTATAAGCGTCCGCCCGCTCTTCCAGGTTCTCTTCCTGTTCCTTGAGCAGGAAGCCCGAATCCAGTTGCAGGGTGCGTGAAATCTGGAGAAGCGTCCCCACCGAGGGACGCTTTTCTCCGCCTTCTATTTCTTTGATGAACGCTTTGGACAGACCGGTTTCATTTGCCATGGTATCCAGGCTCATCTTCTTATCGAGCCGGGCCCGTCTGATCCGCTTTCCTATGGGGGTCAATTCTTGCTTTTTAGCCATTTCATCTCCAATAGTTTGAGGGTGATCAAACTCCATCTTTGACTGAGCGCTCGTTCAGCGCCACTGGTCTAAAAATTCTGTTATAAAAATATACCGATTTCCGCCCTTCTTCAGGGGTTAATCGATGGTCTCTATCCAGCCTTCTGTATCTTCTTCTTTGCCGTACTGAATGGATGTCAGGGCATCGTAGAATTTCATGGACGTGTCACCGGGGGTACCGTCCCCGATGTTCATAACGCGGTCGCCGTAACGGATTTCACCCACAGGAGAGATAACGGCGGCAGTACCTGAACCGAAGACTTCTGTCAGGGAACCGTTTTCATGGGCTTCGAAAATCTCGTCAATGCTGATCTTTCTTTCCGATACCTTCATGCCCCACTTCTCGGCCAGGGCAATGACGGAATACCGGGTAATACCGGGAAGGATGCTGCCGGAAAGGTTGGGGGTCACCAGTTCACCGTTGATGATGAAAAAGATGTTCATGGCCCCGACCTCTTCGATGTACTTCATCTCAAGGGCGTCAAGCCACATGACCTGGACATAACCCTCTTTTTTGGCCTTTTCACCGGCCAGGAGGCTTGCCGCATAGTTACCGGCGGTTTTGAACTCACCCACGCCGCCGCGAACCGCACGGACGTGTTTCTGGGATACCCAGATCTTCACCGGATTCAGCCCCTGGGCATAGTAGGCACCCACCGGACTCAGGATGATGTAGAACTTGTAGGTAAAAGAAGCGCGAACCCCAAGGAACGGGTCGGTGGCAATGATGGTGGGCCGGATGTACAGGGCAGTCCCCAGGGATTCCGGAATCCAGTCTTCTTCCACCTTGATCAGCTGTTTCAGGGCATCCATGACAAAATCCACATCCACTTCCGGGATACACAGCCCCTTTGCAGATCTGTTCATGCGCTCAAAATTATCCCGGGCCCGGAACAATTGTTTCTTTCCTTCCGGGGTCTTATACGCCTTAAGCCCTTCGAAAATCGCCTGGCCGTAGTGGAGCACCATGGCTGCCGGAGACATGGAAAAATCGGCATACGGCTCAATACGGGCGTTGGTCCACCCTTTGCCGTCCTCATAATCCATCACAAACATATGGTCCGTAAATATGGTACCAAACCCCAGGTCTTCATCCTTGGGCCGGGTCCGTGTCTGGGCAGCCCGGGTTACTTTAATCTCCATTTTTCCTCCGTGTTTCATAACATTTAACCATGTTTGATAAAACTATAATGAGCCGGACAATTTTGCTTTGTCAAGGGGAATTTTGCCTAACCGCCCTCTCCTTTCCGTTGTCCGGCCCGTCCGTAAAATTTCATATTAGGCCATCTAATGAGCGAAAGCAAAGGGATTTTGGCCCTGAAGTCAACAAAAAAACAGATCCGAAATTGAAGCCCGCCCCGCGGATTATTCCGGGGGTGAATTTATATGGAAAATTCCCCGGTCTTCCCGTATGATATCCCTATCAAATATAGCTATCCGACATATACAAACCAAATACTGGAGGACCCATGGGAAAACTGATCAAAGAAGAAGAGGATAAGGGAAGACTTCATATCGACACACCGCTGCTGGGAGAATCCCTGGTGAGCAAAGAATTTTTAAAATCAACGGAATCCGGGGAGTACTTCCGGATGCACCCGGACATCAATGTGCTGAAAATCGGCGGCCAGAGTATCATGGACCGGGGGGCCAAGGCCATTCTCCCCATCGTGGACGAACTCATCAAACTGAAAGAGGACCACAAACTCCTGCTGATGACCGGTGGCGGCACCCGGGCCCGTCACGTGTACAACATCGGCATTGATCTGGGCATGCCCACCGGTGTCCTCTCTAAACTGGGGGATAAGGTGTCTTCCCAGAACGCCGTCATGCTGTCCGTACTGCTTGCCAAACACGGGGGCATCCGCATCGGTCACGGTGACCACCTGGAACAGCTCACCATGTTCTGCCGCCAGGGGTATCTCCCCATCACCCCGGGCATTCCCCCCTACGGTTTTTTTGAGCATCCGGCTGAGTTTGGCTCCATCCCCCCCCACAGAACCGACTGCGGCGCCTTTCTCCTGGCCGAAAACATCGGCGCCAGATCCCTGATCTATCTCAAGGATGAAACCGGCCTCTACGCCCAGGATCCCAAAAAAGCCGACGATAAAGATAAACTGGAATTTTACGATAAGATTTCCGTAGACG
>JAKSBB010000574.1 GCA_022361315.1 Desulfobacterales bacterium | reverse complement strand
CGCTGAGACCCAGCAGGGCAGGGGGATACTTGGGGTCATTGACGGATATGCCTCCAAAGGAATTGAGACGGAGGAAGACATTGAAAAACGCAAGGGCTTCCTGCGCATGATCGGTTATAAACAATAGGGAGATCGTTGTTTGGGGCCGGTTCAGGCGATCTGTCCGGCCTCACTTCCGTTTTCCCTGCGCTGTACCACGTACTCGTTCAAGGCCGTTTCGATGGCCGGATCGATATCCGGCTTCCGGTAGTCCTGAATCCGCTTTGCCAAATGGGCGGCTGCCGCTTCATGGGCCGCTTGCGCACCGGCCGCCTGCCATTTTGCATGGTCTTTCCGATTGAATGCAACAGGGGATGACAAGGTTCTGAAATTTTCAAAGGTTGAGGGGTGGGTCAGGTACTGGCCACCACAGCCGACATCTGCCACTGCCGCCAGGTCAAATCCTTCTTTTTCAATGGCAATGGGCGCGATCATCTGTCGGGCGATCCGGCAGACCTCTTCGTCCATCATCCACTTTTCAAACCCCATGGCCGCGTATGATCCCATCTGTCCGCAGGCGTGGTAGATGAAATGGGCACCGGTTCGTACGGCGTTGCTCAAGGTCAGTGCGCCTTCGGCCAACGCCTGGGCATCAGGAAGGTGGGCATCCGTCAGGCTGCCCCCGGTCCGGCAGGGGAGTTTGTAAAAGTCTGCCAACTGGATCGCGGCGGACGAAATTTTCATGGTCTCTGCAGCGCCGGCGGCAGAGACCATGGTTCTCATGTCCATGGGAGCGGAACTGGTGCCGTAAACCACCGGGGTGCCCGGAGACACCAACTGGGCCAGGACAATACCGGAAAGAATCTCAGCGTTCATCAGGGCCAGAAAGGTGGCCGGATCCACAGGGCCGGTGGCACCGGCTAACATCATGTTGGAGATAACAACGGGCTGCCGGTGCCGGGCCATTTCCACAATGACCTCCGACTGCTCCGGGGCAAATTGAAGGGGGGAGGTGACATTAACCACCGCGATGACGGCGTGGGTCGTATCAAAGGACAGTTCGCCGCCAAACAGGATATTTGTCATTCTCAGGGTGTCCCGTATGGTGGTGCCGTTGGCGGAAGCACCGAAAACAGGTTTTTCACAAAGGGACATGTAAGCGGCCATCATACCCAGATGGGCAATTTCCGGGGGAATCTCCCCGGGCTGGACCATGAGGTATCCGCCCAGATCCAGCTGATCCGAGGTTTGAACCAGTTTGCAGCAGGTTCTGAAATCCGCCATTGTTGCAGTTCTCCGGCTTCCGTCCATGCCTGCGACAAAAGGCGCGCCACCGGTGGGCATAAAAACGAAGCTGTCCCCACCGATATCCACAGAGAATTCGGGATTCCGGGCGTGGAGTGTAAAACGGTCCGGTACCGCAGCCAGTGCTGCGGCGATCTCCCTTTCCGTGAAAAATACCCGTGTGCCATGGGTGCGGAATCCGCTTCGCTCAAATATTCCGGAGATTTCCTGGGTTTTGAAATTCACCCCCGTGCTGCGGAGAATATCCACCGAAGCCTCGTGGATGAGGGTCAGGTCCCGAAGGGAAAAGGTTTGCATTCGGTCAGCCATATCGCAGCTTCTCTCTGGTTATGATATATCAATTCATAAATCTCATATACCGAATGATGGTCCTTGTCAAATTCTAATCGTTCAATCCTGACTTTCGGAGAAAAATACGTCGGGTTCCTTCCGGTTTGCGATGGCCAGGGCCATCTGATCAATGGCTGCATTGAAGTTGGGTTCCGTGAATGCTTTGGCCTGCTCCGGACAAGATTTTATACAGGCAAAGCAGAGGATACATTGCCACCGGTCGATATCGGTGACATCACAGGAATCAATGGCATCTTCCGGACAGGCGTCCGTACATATCCCGCATTGCGTACAGAGCTCTGTGTCTGTTTCCGGGGTGAAAGGGATGGTTTCTTTGATTTTTTTCAACATGATCAGTCTTTCGGGAACCAGATACGGCCGATTGCCCGGCAGATGTAATGGGGGGAATGCCACAGGCCCTTCCACAGCGTCAAGGGTTTCCCTGATCCGGATACCGAAGGCGGCT
>JAKSBB010000081.1 GCA_022361315.1 Desulfobacterales bacterium | reverse complement strand
CGGGCATAGAGCATACTGAACACTTCTGAAGGGCTGCCCAGCCGCTCCAGCAGAGAGTGATAAATGGAGGAGCAGATGGTGCAGACCTCTTCCTTAAACACCCACTCGTACTGCTTTTCCGTAAAGAGTTTCCATTTGAACTCATCGTTCTTGATCAGCTCATCCAGCACATTTCTGCGCTGATCCTTGGGGATCACCAGAAAAGGATTGTCATGGCAAAGGCAGGGGACCTCAATGTACTCCTGGTCCTTATCCTCAAACGTGATATCGGTTCCCTCC
The DNA here is from genome assembly GCA_022361315.1 of Desulfobacterales bacterium. The sequence continues at coordinate 4,718 of JAKSBB010000081.1, read as the reverse complement.
AGACCATGTTTGCCGTCGTTTTCCGGATCAATGACCTGGATGAGTTTCTCGAAGGCAGACAGGCTCATGGCGGATTTGTTGGTGCCTTTGAGCTTCTTAATGTCCAACCGCCATACCACTTCATACCTCAACCCTTCCTCGGTATTGGCGTAGTCTTCAAACCGGGTGAGCAGGTTATTCAAAAATGTGGATTTGCCACAGCCGTGTGGCCCGTAAAACACATAAATCCGGTTCTGCTGCGCCCCGTGGCGCAGATATTCCATCTGCTTCATGAACCGGTTGGCAAACAGCATATCCGGAAAATACGGATTATCGGAATCTTCAACAAAGAGTCTGGAGCAGTCATATTTTGTGACATTCAGGCTTTCCGCGTCTTCGGCCACGGAGGGATCAATTTCATCCACATAGCTTTTGATCATGTCGTGAAAGGCCTGAAACACATTTCTCAGTACCCCAGAGGGATTCTGTGTCAGGGTATTTAAAAATTCTTCAAAGGAAAGCGGTTTGAGCCGCTCATAGTCCTGGATGTTTTTGTCCAGAAATTCAAGGGCCTGGTCAACCGGTCCGGCAGAAGAGACATCTGGTGTAGGTGAGTTGTTATCCATCATCGCTCATATCTCCCGCTTATGCAGTTTTCGGTTTTCCATCACGTATCGCACCCGTTTCCACTCTATTTTCGGTGGCGGTGGCGGTGTGCCGCCTGAAGGTGTTGAAGGATCCCAAAAATTACTGTAGGCGGTGTCCGGTGCCGAGGCCGAGGGCTCCGCAGTTTCCAGATGGACCGGCCCGCCCCAGAGGAACTCAATCCCCACCATGGTGTTTTCGATAAAGTCTGTTTTGAGGGGTTTTTCCTCAAATTTGTGATTCAGATAGAGCACACCGTCCTTTGTTTTATCAATGTCCACATGGATCTCCGGTGGATGGTAAAGGGTATCCACGATCATCTCCCGGTAGTCTTCCGCCCGCCTGGATTTGATGTAGTACTCCCATGTCATCCGCTGCTGGTTGAGCCGTTTACCGGAAACAAAGAGTTTGTGCCGGTCCAGGAACTCCTGATCGATAAAGGTATTCACAAAGGTGAAGTCGGTCATGTTTTCGCGGATTTTGAAGATGTAATCATGCCCGCTGCCGTTGCCTTTGTCGTATTTCTTTCTTCCCACCTCATCTTGAAACAGGAAGTAGTCAAAGGAATAACAGCCCCGGTCCTCCATCTCTTCAATGTGCTGGAAGAGCCGCATCCCTAAGGCATAGGGGTTGAGCCCCACCTTGGGAAGCGAGGTAACTGCGGCGTTGATCTTGGCGTAATCCGTTTCATGACCGCATATCCTGTCATCCCTCATGAACAGGTACTCGTGCCAGTAACTGGCCCAGCCTTCGTTCATGATTTTGGTCCGGATCTGGGGCTGGAAATACAGGGAGGTATTCCGTACGATATGAATGACGGACTTCATCCATTTGTTTTCCTCGGCCCGCAAAAACGGTGAATGCTTGATAATGTACTCCATGACATCCAGTTGTTCATCACTTCTGGCGTGCTGCGCCTTTCTGTAGAGTTCGTCAAACTCCGGATATCTGGACACCACCAGGTCGTAAAAATCCTCACCGTTTTTCTGACATTCGTTGTACCGGGTAATCTCTTTCAAATACTCATTATGGGATACTTTTTTTATCTTCTGGATAAAGACGTCGAAGTAAAAATCAGACCGGCTCATCCGGCTCTTCCGTTCGTTCCTGAACGCCCGGTCCAGTTCTTTCTGGTATCCCACCAGATTGTCTATACCCCGGGCGAACTCGATGACATAATCCACCCATCTGCGCCCCACCTCACTTCTCAACTGGGCAATGAGGCGTTTGTCCGCCAGGGCCTGGCCCGTGAGATCCACATCCCAGGTATTCTTGTAAAACAGGTTGTTCTGAAAAAAGTCAATGTGGCCGAGCACATGATAAAAGATCATCACGTTCAGCCAGTCCGGGTTGTTATCGTTGTAATAGGATATGGCCGGCCGGGTATTGATAACAGTCTCGTAGGGATTGGACGGATAGGCCTCGTACATGCCCTTTCCCGACAACACCTTTACGTCATGTACCCAGTAATCGTAGAGGGTGGGGATCATGATTTTTGGACTCAATTCAATCATGTCCCGGTTGGTCACAACATATTCCAGGGTTTCGTCATCAAAGGTAAGTCCCTGATCCCGGGCCCTTACCTTACACTCTTCCATGATCTGTTTTACATGTTGACTGACGAGTTCCATATGGTTTGCCTTTCCCTTTCACATCATCTCATTCGCAGCAGCGTCCCCGGTCAGGCAGCCGGCTTTCATTAAAACCAACTTCGCTCCTCTACCGGTCAGGAGATCAGATGCTTGATACCCTGGATGATTCTGGAGTCGTCCACATCTTCCCCCATAATGTCCAGTTTGATGTGGTCCTGGTACTTTTTGAGAATACCGGATTCCTTGAGATATTTCTCCACCTCCGTCTGCTTGGCCCCCACATAGGAATGCTCCACGATGGTGATTCCGATCCGGGCCACATACCGCATCATCTTCTCGATCTCCGCCAGGGTCTGTGTCCCTTCCTTGTCCCAGTCGTCTCCGTCGGTGCCGGGGAAGACATATATATTGTAGTCCCGGTCCAGATTCTCTCTTTCCACAATATCGTTCACCAGCTTAAAGGCGGAAAACACCTTGGTACCACCGGCAACCTTATAAGAATAGTACTTATAAAAATCAGAGACTTCTTTGGCCTCGGTATCGTGGAGGACAAATCGGGTTTCCACCTGCTTTTCGTATTGATACATGAGCCAGGAGTAAAGCATCACATGCTGGGAAACCACGGTCTGGGTCACTTTCCCTCCCATGGATCCGGAGTAATCCCTGAGGAAAAAGACCAGAGCCTGGGATTCATAATCCTTCTCCCTGGACAGAATCCGGTAGATCAGATCCTGGGGGGAAACCAGGAACTTGGTGGGATCAATCTGTGAGGGGTCGGGAATCCGGCCCAGGGCAATATTGGTCTGGACAATCTGCTTCAGGGTGGCCTTTTTATCCAGAATCTGTCCCACGCCCTTATTCTTGTCGGTGAGGTCGTAAACGTACCGCGCCAGCGTCCGTTTCTTGCCCTTGTCCTTCAGGTTGGGAAGCTGGAAATCCTGAGACAGCACCTTGCCCAGTTCATAGGCATTGGCTTCCAGTTCGTGTTCGCCGCCCTCTCCTTCTCCCGGGCCTTCGCCATCCCCTTCCCCTTCGCCTTCACCACCGGCCTCTTCCGGGCGCACCGGCTGCTCACCGATGATATCGCCCTCTTCTCCGTCACCGGTCCCGCCGGAGGCTTCCCCTTCGCCGGGGGGATCGTCCAGTTTAATCTCGTCATGGACAAGCTTTTCCTCCACGGTGGTAGGAACGATGATGATCTTTTCCTTCCCGCCGGAGCCGGGTTTAACAATACGCCCGATGCGGATCTTGCGCTTGAAGCCGTCTTCTTCCCGCTGTCTGTCCCGTTCCAGAAGTTCATCTAGGGTTATCATAGGGTCTCCCCCTTTCCCGGTCTATGCGTTGGGGTTATTTATCATCTTCCTGGCTGCAGAAGTATTCAATGGTCTTCTGTGCACAGGTGGGACAATACCCCAGTTTCTGGTCCATGGTGGTGATCATCCGGTCGTAGAGTTTCTGGTTTTCTTCGTTGGTCCGGTTGGCCAGGGCACCGATCAGGGAACCGGCACCGGCGATGTCTGATTTCAGCCGGACATCGGTAACCGCTTTGACCAGTTCAAGGTTGTCCATGAAGTCATAATTGGCATCCACGGACAGCTTCTGGCCGTAAATTTTACGGATGGAATTTCTGAACGAGGACCGTTGTTCCTCGGTTTTAAGTCCCAGACGTTCCTCTACGTTTTTAATATAACGTTCATCGATTTTCAGCGCCTTGAGTTCACCGGTCTGGGGATCTTTATACTTCCACATCATATCCGGCCCCAGGTGTTCGGCATCCACCCCGATGATCATATTGACGTAGTTGAGCACATCCTTTTTAATGGCCAGGGGTTCATCCATGTAGGCGTTGAACATTTCGGTCATGATCCGCTCCCGGTAGAGACCGCGGGCGATCTTGAGATCTTCCATGAATTTGGTCCTGTCCGCCGGTTCATGAACATAATCCAGAACAATCCGTTCCAGGGCATTGAAGATATCCAGGGCAAACATGCACTTGCCGTCATTGGTTTCCGAGCTTTCCAGAAGCAATTGCACGGCACGGCCCAGGTTTCTCTGGCCAAGTCCCTTCTGGCCGAACCGTTTGGTGATTTCAGTATCCTGGTTGAGCTGGTCGATCAATTCGGCCAGGGTTTTGAGGCTCTTTTCTCCGGCCACCTCTCCTGCAGCCAGTTTCATGGTTTCCACCGGTGTGAGTTTGTCCGATCTGGGCAGACGGGTGAGCACCACGCCGACGGAAGCCGCATAGTTCAGGTTGGGATCCTGATGAAGCACTTCATGGTCCAGGGACCGTTTGACATCGGTGCCGATGGCATATTCGGTCAGGGTTTTCTGAATCTTATAATCCGTATTGTGGGCCACGTAGCAAATACGGCAGCGGTCAATAATCGGTGCTTCTTCCCGTTCGGACAGGAAGGTATTGAACTCAGAGTTGTTCGAGGTGGCGATAATCAGGCTGTCGATGGGCCACTTGAATCCGTCCAGCTCAATCATCCGGTTCTGGAT
>JAKSBB010000567.1 GCA_022361315.1 Desulfobacterales bacterium | reverse complement strand
TTGAGATGCCGAAAATGGACGGGTTGACCGCCACGGGCCATATTCGTGAGGGCAGGGCAGGAGAGCGTAACCGCGACATCCCCGTTGTGGCCATGACTGCCCACGTGCTGGACGAATTCAGGACAAAGGCACGGGAGGCGGGTATGAACCGGTTTCTGGCCAAACCGGTGGAACGAAGGGATTTATTCGATATTTTGAAAGGCGTTTCCCGCAGGACGGAGCCGTCCGTAACGGAGAAGGCTCAGGTGGACAGGGAGAAAGCCCTGGCCGCCTTAGGGGGCAACGAAGCTTTGCTGGCCACGGTGTTCGGCATTTTTGTCAGAGAGACGCCGGCGTTAACGGTTGATCTGGAAACCGCTTTGGCTGCAGAAGACTATGAGGCCATCGGGTTGTCCGCCCATACCCTGAAAGGGGCCGGCGGAAGGGTGTATGCCAGGGCGGCCGTGGATGCGGCGGCCCGCCTTGAACAATTGGCCAAGGCCGATGCGCCTGATCCTGAAAAAGTTGCCTCAGCCGGACGACACACACTCGATATTTTTGATCAGTTGATAAACAGCCTGGATAATGAACAGGAGAAGGGAACATCATGAAATCCATACCCGAACGCAAGACACCGATACTCATCGTTGATGATGACAGTGGATTCCTTCTAACCATAGGTGAGGTCCTGAAGTCATCCGGTATGCCGGAACCCGCTCTGGTGTCCGACAGCCGGGAGGTGATTGAGTTGATCCGGGAACACCGGTTCAAGTTCGTCCTGCTGGACCTGTTTATGCCCCATCTTTCCGGTATGGAGCTTCTCAAGCAGATCAAGGAGGAGTTTTTCAACACCGAGTGTGTCATTGTTACGGCCAGCGACGAGATCTCCACGGCTGTGGAAGCCATGAAAGAAGGGGCCTATGACTATCTGACAAAACCGGTGCAGTACGAGAAATTGGTGATTCTCATTCAAAGGGCCCTGGAGCGGTATACCCTTCGCCAGGGGCTTTCCCTGTACGAGCGAAAAAATACCCGGGATGACCTGGCCGACCCGGAGGCCTTTTCGGACATGGTGGCCATGGACAACGCCACCATTCGTGTGCTCCGTCAGGTGGAAATGGTTGCGCCCACCGAATATTCCGTGGTGATCACCGGGGAATCCGGTACCGGTAAGGAGATGCTGGCCAGGAAAATACACGAGTTAAGTCAACGGTCCGAAGGGCCCTTCGTGGGGCTGAACATGGGGGCGGTCAGCGAAAGCCTGTTCACAGATGAATTGTTCGGGCATGCCAAGGGGGCCTATACCGGGGCGGCCAATGAGCGGAAAGGATTCTTTGAATCCGCCAGGACCGGCACCCTGTTCCTGGATGAGATTACGGATCTGGACATCAACCTCCAGTCCGGACTGCTCCGGGTCATACAGGAGAAGGAATATTACCGGGTGGGCAGTACCAGAAGCAGGGATGTGGACGTTCGTATTGTTGTGGCCACAAACCGGGATATTTTTGAGGAAATCAAGGAAAAACGGTTCCGGGAGGATCTTTTCCACCGGTTGAACATGTTTCATATTGATATCCCGCCCCTGAGAGAAAGAAAGGGGGACATCCTGCCCCTGGCTCATCACTTTCTGAGGCGGTTCTCCAGAGAAACCCATAAAAATATAACCGAGATTTCGCCGGAAACCGCAACGTACCTGCTGGCGCAGGAATATCCCGGAAATATCAGGGAGTTGAAAAACATGATGGCATCGGCCGTGCTTCGGGAAGAGACCACTGTTCTCACTCTGGATGCCATGGGGCCTTCTGTGATGCCGACGACAGAGCAGCGTGGGGCCTCGGATGTCCCCCAAACCCAGGAGGATCGTTCTCGGTTGCGGCTGGAAGAGGTGGAAAAAGAGCATATCCTGATGGTATTGGCCTCGGCAAATCATAATAAAACCCAGGCTGCTAAAATTCTGGGGATCGGGAGAAAGACGTTGCTACGGAAGCTCAAATCCTATGAAGATGCATCTACTGTGTCATAATGATGCGGGTTGTTTTGACTCGGATGTGTCGTTTTGACTCGTATTTTGTTCGGGAGGCAATAATCTGCCTCTCCTGATTTCTAAAATTCGCTCTGATTCAATCCGGGGGGTGCTAGTTGGGTCATTTTGACTCGATTTTTTGCAATCATGAAAGGCAGATGTCCCATTTTGGTCATCTCTGTCTTTTTTCAAACCACCTTATAAATTAAGTTCTTTATCCTTTCTGTTTCTTTGTAGTATAACAATTTGGCATGGTTCGTGTATCATTTAGACCCGGTCGGTCAATTAGACCCGGTTGTTGGGGCCTGTCCCCGGTTGTTAAAAAACAATTGTTTTGGGACAGATCATGTATCCAGTTGCCACGGGCGCTGATATTCAGGAAATCGGTTCCGGATCTGTCTCGGTAAATAAACGTATCACAACAGTTTTAAGGAGTGAGAATGGAAGTTCTAAACCAGTTAGTGGGTACCGTAGGCAGCTTTGCCTGGGGCCCGATCATGATTTTCTTTTTAGTCGGTACCGGTGTGTTCCTGACCCTCGGCACCCGGGTGGTCCAGTTCAGAAAACTGATATTTGCATTTCAGCTTCTTTTTTCAAAGGACCATAAGGGTGAAGGGGATATTACCCCGTTTCAGGCCCTGATGACCTCATTGTCCGCCACCATCGGTACCGGTAATATTGCCGGTGTTGCAACGGCCATCGCCGCAGGCGGCCCCGGTGCCGTCTTCTGGATGTGGGTAACCGGTGCCTTCGGTGGTGCGGTGAAATTCGGTGAAGCCGTTTTGGCGGTTAAGTACAGAATCACCAATGAAAAAGGTGAACAGTCCGGCGGCCCCATGTATTATATCAAGCTGGGTATGGCGGAAAAATTCGGCGGCAACTGGGCGTGGCTGGGCTGGTTGTTTGCCCTGTTCGGATTTGTGGCCTCCTTCGGCATCGGCAACATGGTTCAGTCCAACTCCGTTGCCTCTGCACTGTCCTCATCCCTGAGTGTTCCCGTATGGATCACCGGCGTCGTGCTCGCCATTGCCGTGGGCATGGTTGTTATCGGCGGTATTAAGACCATCGCCAAAGTCACCTCCAAGATCGTTCCCGTCATGGCCATTGCCTATGTGGCAGGCAGCCTGGTTGTTCTGGTGGCCAAAGCCGGTATGATCCCTGACGCATTCAACATGATTTTCTCCAATGCCTTCTCCGGCACTGCCGTCGGCGGCGGTTTTCTGGGTACTGTTGTCCGTTTTGGTGTGGCCCGTGGTGTATTCTCCAACGAAGCGGGCTTAGGTTCCGCTCCCATCGCCCATGCCGCTTCAAAAATTGAAGATCCCATTACCCAGGGTATTATCGCCTCTCTGGGGTCTTTCATCGATACCCTGATCGTTTGTACCATGACCGCCCTGGTTATCCTGGTTTCCGGTCTGATCTCCTTCAACGACGCCGGTCTCATGAGCATCACAGACAGCCTGTCCGGTGCGGCTCTGACCTCCACGGCATATGCGTCATCCCTGCCAGGCGTCGGTCAGTTTATCGTTACCTTCGGCCTGATCTTTTTTGCCTTCTCAACCATTCTCGGCTGGTTCTACTACGGATCAAAATGTCTGGAGTACATTGCCGGCGTGAAGGCGGTTGAAGCCTACAAATGGATCTGGGCAGCCCTGACCTTTGTGGGTGCCACTGTGTCCCTGGATTTTGTATGGAACCTGTCGGATGCCTTCAACGGCCTGATGGCCATTCCCAACCTGATCGCGCTGGTATTCCTTGCGCCGGTTATTTTCTCCATGCTTAAAGCTTACGAGAATAAATAGCACACAGGTTTTAGTTGTCGTCATAAGGGCCCGGGTACTGAGTATGGTACCCGGGCCCTTTGTCGTTTTGTTGATAGGGAGTCCTAGATCGACCCTATAGACAAGAGTGCCATTTGAAAGAATAACCATAGCTCAGTATCTGCATGGACCATGGTTTACCGGGAAGCCTATTGATGATAGAATTTGTTTCCACCAACAGCACGGTTTAAAAAAAGGTGATACCATGGACAGGGAAACCCCTTACCCAATCACGGATGAAGATTATCGGCGGTTGTTCAACCATGTGGGATGTGGTGTGTTTATCAGCAGCAAAGAGGGGCGGTATCTGGATGTGAACCCCGGGTTGGTAACCATGCTGGGATACGATGATAAAGAAGAGCTATTGTCTGTGGATATCGCCGCGGACTTGTACCAGGTTCCCGAAGACAGAGCCGCGTACCAGAAAAGGATGGACGAAGACGGCCGGGTTATTGACTATGAAGTGAATCTGAAAAAGAAAAACGGGGAACCTTTACACGTGCTGATCACCTGCCATCCCCGTTTTGATGCAAATGGAGATGCCTTAGGATACGAAGGCATTGTGGTGGACCTGGACGAACGGCTCAGAATGGAGCGCCGGCTTCGGCGTACACAGCAACAACTGCTGCAGTCTGAAAAGCTGGCCGCCATGGGACGGCTCACGTCTCAACTGGCCCATGAACTGAACAACCCTCTGTTCGGAATCATGAATACCATGGAATTGGTCAAAGCGGAATTTCCGGAGGGCAACCGCCGGCGAAAACTGCTGGATATGTCCATCTCTGAAATCATGAAAATGGCAGACCTGCTTAAAAAAATGCTGGCCTTCTCCAAACCGGTTACCCGTGAAAAAGAGGATATTGATGTCCATCTGCACATCAATGACGTTCTCTCTTTGCATCAAAAATCATTTACAGAAAACAACATTAAACTCGAATCTGATTTTGCCCGGTCCCCGGCAATGATCCATGCTTCCGGCGAACAGGTCAGACAGGTGATGCTGAACCTCATCTCCAATGCAAAGGAAGCCATGCCCAACGGCGGGACGCTAAGCATATCGACTCTGGTAAAAAAGGATGAGGTTCAGATCATCGTCCAGGACTCGGGTGTCGGTATTGAAAAAGAAAACCTAGCCAAGGTATTTGATTCATTTTTCACAACGAAGAAAGACAGGGTCCAAGGGGTAGGGCTCGGGTTGTCTGTATGCTATGGCATCATTACCGACCACCAGGGGTGGATTGAAGTGGCCAGTGAGCCTGATCAGGGCGCACGGTTCATGATCACTTTACCCAGGGTTCTATGATTGCCTAAAATCATAGCAGTCTTGTAAATCGAACGGGGTAATTGCACCCATCATATTTTTTTCATCTGTTTTTATAGGTTACTATGAAGGCGTTTTCGAACAGGAAGGGAGTCCATGGTTGAGCTGAGCCTGATTTATGTTTCATTCACCGCAGTGCTTGTTATATACGGGGCACAGGTCTGACCGTTTTTGAGCGGCCTCGGGTATGCAAAGGCCGCAATGATTTCTTATGGTCCGATTATGGGCGCCCTGGTTTTCCGTTTGCGCCGTTTTAAGCGGGCCTATGACACTCTGGCAAAAGCGAATCAGGACGGTATTCACCTATTCCGCCTGCCCCGGCAGGCGTTTCTGGCTGATCTAACTTCATGGTGCGGGGCCGGCCTGGTGATGACTGCGATTTACTACGCATTTTTTACACCCTATCCGTCAACCGGTGCCAAAGTGTTGATGGCCTGTGCCGCTTTGGGGATCCTCAGCGGTATGCTGGGATACCTGTCCATGGAGCGCCGGCTGGTTCATGTGTTGCAACAGCAGGCCTGGCTTGGGTTGCCGGCCGGTAGAAACCTGACCGTATCCCGGAAAATCAATATCCTGGTGTCTGCTGTCACCAGTATCATGGCCCTGACCATATTGATGATGGTGTTCCTGGACATGTATGAATTGGTCGGGCTGGGCGGGGAATCAACCATCTATTGGGGAATATTCAAAGAGATCACATTTGCACTGGTGATCCTGCTGGGTGTTTCTTTGTTCATCGTCCACGGCTTTTCTAAAAATCTGAAGGCCGTTCTGGACACCCAGCTCGCGGCAATGGAAGAAATCAGCCGGGGAAACCTGGAAAAGCAGGTGCCCATCGTCACCACGGATGAATTTGCACATCTGGCGGAAAAAACCAATCAGATGATGGAGGGCTTGAAGGAAAGAGATTTCTGTCGGGCGAGCTTTGACAGTTATGTGTCGCCGGAGGTCAGCCGGAAGATCCTGGACGATTCTGTGGCCCCGGCCGGTGAGCTTGTAGAGGTTAGTGTCCTGTTCTGCGATTTGAGAAATTATACCGGATTTGCGGAAACGCACAGTCCCAGGGAAACCGTCAGCATGCTCAACGCGTATTTCACGGCAATGGAGCAGGTCATCCGGAAGCATAAAGGTATCGTGCTTCAGTTCATCGGTGATGAAATCGAAGCGGTTTTCGGGGCCCCGGAGCCGGATGCCGACCATCCTGAAAATGCCGTGGCGGCTGCCCTGGAGATGGATCGTGCCCTGGGGCGCTTTAACAAAGACCGGCGGGAACGCGGAGAAATCGATATCCGCCATGGGATCGGCATCCATACCGGTGAGGTCCTGGCCGGAAACGTCGGCAGTGCGCAGCGAAAAACCTATGCGATGCTGGGGGATACCGTCAACCTTGCCTCCCGGCTTCAGGCACTGACAAAATCCCTTGGCGCCCAAATCCTGATCAGCCATGCCACCCGGGGGCGGCTGACGGATGGGAGGTTACGGATTAAACCTCTGGGATGGCACGCCCTGAAGGGTAAGGCCAACCCTGTGGAGGTGTATACCATAGAGTCATATGATTAAATTAATCCGTAATTGTCCGGGCCAAGTTTCACAATACTTTTTCACTGTGCAACGGTCCTGCCCGGTTCGCCTGGCGACTTCCCCTTATGACACCGAGCTTTTCATATTTTTCAGTCGCAAAGGCAGGGCATTATCTGGGGAATTCAAACAGACAAAAGACGTCCGTTCACCAGGTTAACCAGTTCCCAGATCATGGGCGGGGTAAATATATCTTTCACCGGCCGGTCAAAAAGAATAGACAATCTGGCCTCATGCTCATTTTCAAGATCCCAGAACAGGTAATACACTGCCACCCGGGGAAAGGGGTAGAGCACCCAGCCGGCATCTCCCATCTCCACCGGGGCTCCTCCCAAGGCCTTGGCTGCCCGGGCTAACCCCTTGGCGTCATTGCTGAAACGCCGGAGGAGGTTCTCTGTCTTTAGCTGGTGGTCTCCGGTGAAATAATTTCCCTGCCCGCCCATGTCTTCCGTGGATATTAAATCCTTGCCCATGGGATAGAGGCGGTTAACAGCATTGAAATAAATCAGCACCGTCAATGTGAGGAGGGGAATATCAACAGGTTTGGGATCGCCGCCCTGCTGTTGCGCCAACACCTGTCTGCCGTCGGCATCCACGATCAGGGGAAGATCCAGGAATTGAAAACCAATTTTATTATCGGGCAGGGACCGGGTGTCACTGACCACACCGATGATGTTTTTATCCTTTTTCTGCAAGGTTTCCCAGTAGGTATCGGGGATTTCCACAGGTTTCCCTAAAGGGTCAATTCTCGGGACCCATTCTCTGCGCCGCCGGCGTTGCATCTCAAGGTATGCATCGGAAAAGGGGTAGGGGCCTGAATTGAAGTTATCACAGGGGAACTGGGAACAGTCCCGCATGCAATAGGACTTCTGATTCATGCAGACACAGGACAGGATGGGGCAGGCATCACCGAGAATCCGTTCCTGGGTCGCAAGTTTTACCGATGCTTCGTGACTCTTGCCGGAACCGCAGGTGGTACACAATCCCTGCAGGTTTAATCGGCATACATCGCAGTTGATTCCACAGGCTCCTGTTGCCATGGCTTCCTCCTGTGCTTATATGTTTGTCAATGAGATAGCGGTTGCAGCGGAACAGCAAATGGACGTGGGACCTAATGACGAAATGCGATTGAGGTTCGGTTATCTTCTATAATACTCTGAAATACAGACGATGGAAAGAGATGTGGGCCCTTTAACCTATCATAACGGAATGGATTTCTTCAGGGATAGTATCTTGCAGAACTGGTCGTTTTCGCGACAGTCCTGGGTACTGCAAAGGTATCGGATGGAGGGAGAACCGCTGAGCCCACACCCCACTTCCGCACAAGGGCGGTCGATTCTGGCTAAAAGCACATTGCGACAATTGCTGCGCCACCGGATGTTCCGTGCGGTGCGGCGCCGGGGATATCATAACGCCGCATCACCGATACTTACGAAAGTTCGTTTGCCCGTCATAGGGGTTCCCCGCGGATTGTCGGGATTTACCATACTTCACATGACGGATCTGCACATGGATACTATGCCTGAACTGGGTGACCGGATATATGATGTCACCCGCGGGGTGAAGCCGGATATCTGTGTGATGACCGGTGACTATATTACCTATTACAACCGGTCAAATTACAGGTTAATTCTTCCTGCCATGGAGAAGATTGTGGCCGGGGTTCAAGCAAAATACGGCACATTTGCGGTATTGGGCAACCATGATACCTGGCGACTGGTCCACCCCTTTGAAGAGAGGGGAATCCGGGTGCTGGTCAACGAAAGCGTGACCCTCGGAAATAAAGATGCAGCGTTCATGATCACCGGTGTGGATGATCCCCACGAATATCTTACTGACCAGGCCATTTCAGCATTGAAAACAGGAGCTGCCGGGTTTAAACGTGCCCTGGTACATACCCCCGAGCTTTTCCATGAGGCTGCCGAAAACCAATACAACCTATACCTGGCCGGTCATACCCATGGGGGGCAGATATGCCTGCCCGGCGGCATTCCCGTTTTCGTACACCTGAACCGGGGGCACCG
>JAKSBB010000467.1 GCA_022361315.1 Desulfobacterales bacterium | reverse complement strand
TGACCCGGGTTACCCATCGCAGACTTTTCTGCTCGGTTAAATCCAGGCTGATCCACTTTCTGAGGCTGGCTTTTTTCTGTGCCTCGGTGGTCCGGGACACGACCTTGTTCAGAAGGGATGTCAGCTCAGGGGTTTCCCGGCTGACGGCAAAGGAAATATTCAGAACAGAGACGGTTTCCCCCGAAATTTTAAGGTTGGAGATCCCCAGGCGTTCGATATGGTGAGATGCCGTGGCCATGTACCCCACCATGGCATCGGCCATGCCGAAGGATACCTTGTTCAGGGCCGCCCCGATGGTGGGCGCCGGACTTAAAATCAGTTCCGGATGGGATTGCTCCAGAATGTCCCGCCAGATATAGTTTTCCACCACCGTGACACTCATGCCTTTCAGTTTTTCAAGGGACATGGGTTCGGTAACCGCTTTTCTCACAATGATGACCCCGGACAGCCAGGCATAGGGCAGGGTGAAATCCATAAATTCCCTGCGCTGCTGTGAGGGGACGGCCGCCCCCAGCATATGAACCCGGCCTGATCTTATCCGTTCAAGGCTTTCCTCCCAGGTGTGCTTGTGGTCGATCTCAAACCGCAGCCCGGTCTTCGCTGAGATCAGTGAAAGAAAATCCGCAGTGACACCGATGTAGTCCCCCCCGTTCCCCAGGTTCTCAATGGGGGCGAAATCAAGGTCAACCCCGACGGTCACAATTGGATTCGCCTTTATCCAAGCCTGTTCTTCCGGTGTCAAAACCAGTGGCTCGGGGACTTGGTTCAGGGGAGTGTCAGTTCGGGTGAGGCGGATAATGCCGGCAACCAGAAGGATTGCGATCAACATCACCCACAGATAACGGTACTTTAAAAAAATATACTTCACAGGGGGTTTTTATATCAAAACCGCTTGAATTACAAGAAAAGTCTACCCAAAAGAACCACCCCAGCAGCAAGAACCGGGTGGCGGCATAAACTGTAATCCGCTATGATGCACCGGAATTAAACGCCACTGATTTAAGGAGACGGATTCAATGACCTATATTTTTGCGCCGGGCTGTGCCCTGACCTTGGAAAATCCTGAGGCTGCCGGGAGAATACACGACCTGCTGAACCGGCATTTTGGAAACCTGGAACGCCTGGATATTTGCTGCCGGAATCATCCGGATCTGGCCCCCGGCACTGTGGTGATTAATGTCTGTGCCGGTTGCGACCGGCGGTTCAGGGAAAATTATGAAGAAAGCGGCACCGTATCCTTATGGGAAATGATTGACCGGAGGGACTTCTGGGACTTTCCCGACTATGGCGGGGTGGCCATGTCCGTTCAGGATCCCTGTCCCGTCCGGACGGAAAGCCGGGTTCACGATGCGGTACGATCGCTTTTGAAGAAGATGAATATCAGCGTGGTGGAAGCGGATAAAATCCGGAATAAAAGTA
>JAKSBB010000647.1 GCA_022361315.1 Desulfobacterales bacterium | reverse complement strand
GGTTTTCAGTCCAGCTGCATCTACCTTCGATCGTCCAATTCCGGCACCGCATACGGCGACCGCCGAGCTCTGGTTCGCTCTGGCATCGTTTCTGTTCTGCATCGCGCTGTATGCGGTCCATCGAGTGGTGAAACGACGTTGAGCTGGGGTGTCGGCAGGCTGACGGTTGCCATCTACCCGTTCGGCGCCGGCGCCATGGCTGTGAACTGTTTCTTCCTCTCGCTGATCGGCAACCGACTGGGCCTGCCGGTGCTGTCCACGCCGCAGTCCATCGCCATCGGCAGCGTCGTCGCGATTCCGTTGACGTGGCTCTTCGCGCGTCACCTGCACAGGCTCATGATCGGATGCGACGACGTGAATGAGCCTGGTTGATGCCGGCATCGGCGTCCGTCCGCGGGCTGCGCCGGTTTGACGCGACCCCGGCTCAAGTCATAGGGAGATAGCTCAACCAGGACTCGGTCTCCGGGGAGGATACGGATATAGTGCATCCGGATCTTTCCAGATGCGTGGGCAAGTACCTTATGCCCGTTAGCCAATTCTACACGAAACATGGCGTTGGGCAAATTCTCCTTGACCGTACCCTCTACTTCTATCGCTTCTTTCTTAGCCATTGACGCCTGTTTAGGGCTTCACCTCCAGTGCCTGTTCGCCCAAAGTCCCAAGTCTATCAGTTACGCGACGCTACGGCAGCGTCAGCACCTCTGCCTCGCCGTCCGTAATCGCCAGCGTGTGCTCGAAGTGCGCGGAGAGCGCGCCGTCGATCGTGCGCACCGTCCACTCGTCGTCGTCGCGCTTCGTGCGCCAGTCCCCCATGTTGACCATCGGCTCGATGGCGATCACCATGCCGGGCCGCAGCGGCGTCCCCGTGCCCGGCTCGCCGTAGTTCGGCACCTGCGGGTCCTCGTGCATCTGCCGCCCGACGCCGTGCCCGACGTACTCGCGGACGATCGCCAGCTTTTCGCCCTCGACGTAGCTCTCGATCGCGTGGCCGATGTCGCCCGTGCGGGCGCCGCCACGAGCGG
>JAKSBB010000680.1 GCA_022361315.1 Desulfobacterales bacterium | reverse complement strand
CACAGACAAGCATACCGGAAAAGGCAGACACTATTCCCATCAGGATAAACAGCATCACTTTGGTGCGGCCCACAGGAATCCCCATGGCCGATGCTGCCGCATCGTTGTCCCCGGAAAATCTGAGGTTATCGCCGTAAGGATGGCGGTTGAGAACCAACCATAAAACAACGGCCAGAAAGACTGCCCACAGGGCCTGGGACGGGATTAAGCTGAAAAACCGGCCGGTCAGCAGATGTTGCCAGAAGGTATCTCGGAAATCCGAAAGACTGATGGCGAGCCCCCCGGAAGCTAAGACCACGGCACCCCGCCAGAAGAACTGAGTGCCGATGGTGGCAATGATCGAGGGCACCCCGATCTTGACCACCAGAAATCCATTGACCGCACCGGCAAAGGCGCCGGCGGCAAGGGCTGCGGCGGCTGCCGGCAGAAAACCGCCGGTCAGGGTAAGGACGTTGGAGAAGACGAAGCCCCCCGTGGCCATGACCGAAGGAAAGGACAGGTCGATTTCACCGGCGATGATGACCAGGGTCATGGCCAGGGCCATGATCAGGGTAAAGGGAATGGTTGACATGTAGGCCACATAGATTCTGGACTTTAGAAATGTTTCCGGGGCTAGGGCCATGAAAAGCATTAAAAGGGACACCAATACTGCTGTGGTGAGTAGTTGGGGGCGGCGGGTAAAAGAGGATAGGGTCATTAGGCTTAGCTGGAAAGGGCCATAAGATGGCGGGTAAGGGTTGGCATATTGGTGTCTTCCTTAGAAAAACTGCCGGCGGTTCTTCCCCGGTTCAGGCAGATAAAACGATCCGATACCTCGTACACCTGGGAGATGTTGTGAGAGATGAGGATGGCGGACCGGTTGTCGTCCTTGAGGCTGCGGATGAACTGCTGCACCTTTTTGACCTCCGCCAGGGCAAGCGCTGTGCAGGGTTCGTCCAGAAGGACGATCTCCGCATCAAAATAAATGGCCCGGCCGATGGCCAGACCCTGACGCTCTCCGCCGGACAGGATGCTGACCGGGGCGTCCGGGGAGATACCGGCCCCGCTGAAGCCGAGAAGGTCTTTCAGCAGGGCCATGGTTTCTTTTCTTTCCCGGTTGCGCCGGATGAATCCAAAGGGCGGACAAGTGAGATGGCGGCCCAAGAACAGGTTTCTCCATATGGGCTGCTTCTCTCCCAGGGCGCGGTCCTGGTGGACGCTTTCAATGCCCGACTCCCTGGCACCGGCAACAGAAAACTTCCTGATGTCTAAGGCCGTGCCGCGGATGGATATCTGCCCCGCATCCGCCGGAATCACCCCTGAGATGATCTTCATCAGGGTGGATTTCCCGGCCCCGTTATCCCCGAGAAGTCCGAGGACCTCTCCGGGATAAAGGGAAAGGCTGAT
>JAKSBB010000545.1 GCA_022361315.1 Desulfobacterales bacterium | reverse complement strand
ATAATGTCGATATAATACCGGGCCATTTCGGTAATGTCGGTCAGAAAGCCCCGATCGGTTCCAAATCCCTTGGCCCGGATACCGAAGAAGGGCTGGCCGGCATCCATACTCCGGGCGATTTTCACATAGGGCTCCACCGAACCGGTGAGCGGATGAATCCAGAAGCACGGTTTTTTCATGGTGCCGCCGTTCAGGGGGGCGCCACTGACAGTGTTCAGCGAGACACATTCCGGATACCTTCTCAGCCATGCATCCATATCACCGGCACTCCCCTGGAGAGTTGTCCCAGTCAATTGGGATTGAGACATCATGCCGGATGACATACCGATCGGCATTCCCGGCGGGGTGGCGGCTGCAGGTGTCGCGCTCTCCTTTTCTTCTCCGGTGGCATTCCGGTAAAATGCGCTGACAATCGAATCGTGCTCATCCGCAAAGAATGAGACCAGTTTCTCAATGGTATTGATCTCGAAAAATATGGCAGGCGAGACTTCTACATCATAAAAATCGGAAAGCCTTGCTCCGAATTCAGTGAGGGTAATGGAATCAAAACCGAACTCCGCCAGGTTGACATCCGTATCCAGCTGATCGGCCGGGATGGCCAGGAGATTCCCGATGGTCTCCTTGATATCTTTTTCCAGGCCTTGAGCAATGGGTAATGCCCCCATGACCTGATCCGAAGGCAGATTCTTCTCGCCCCCGGCAAGTCCCAGGAACCGGTGAATCCGTGTGGGATCTCCTGCCAGGGCCAGATATTGCCCCCCGTTTCCGGAAAGCAGGCGGTCAAACAATGCCAGGCCCTCATCCGTCTCCAGAAGACGCTGGCCGCTGGACCGCAGATAGGTGGCGGCACTTTCATGGGAATCGAACCCCATCCCCCCCGCGTTCCAGAGCGGCCAATGGACCACAATCGATCTTGTTCCGGCGGCACTGCACTGTTTATAGTCTCCGTAAGCCGCCATGAACCGGTTGCCCACGGCATAGTCGCACCACCCGAAATCCCCCAGTACGGCTGCGGATGATGAAAAATAACAGACGAAGTCGAGGGAGGCGTCTTTCAACACCTCATCCAGCGCAAGGGTTCCCGTGATTTTGGGGTGCACGGTCCGGTTGAACCCGTCCATATCTTTTTCAGTGATGGGGGTGCCGCCTTCAATACCGGCCGCGTGGATGACCCCGGAAATGGGGCTGAAATCTTCACCCAATGCCACCAATCCTTCTGCCATGGCCGTTGCATCGCAGACATCGGCCCGGAGATAGGCAACCCTGACGCCCGGATTTATGGATTCAATCTCATCCAGCAGGGCCTGTTTTTTGTCATCCATCGGGGATCGACCCGTCAGGATCAGATTGACGGGATGTTTTCCTGCCAGATGACGGGCGAACAATGCCCCAAGTCCGCCGCAGCCCCCGGTGATCAAATAGGTGTGTGCGGGCCTAATAAGACTTTCAGTACCTTTGTCTTCCGCCGGGGGTTCTGCCTGCCGGATACGATATACATAACGTTTACCGTTCTTATTGACGGCACTTTCGATGTTTTGGGCGTGCATCTCTTTCCAGAGCCGTTCCGTCCAGCCGGAAATCTCGTCCGCCGAAACCTCACCGGCATTATTGTCTTCAAGCACCACACCGGATTGTACGCGGGGCATGACAAGACCCAGGGAGCGCTCAAATCCGATCCAGGATTGCGGATAGCAGCGTTCCGGGTCTTCCGGCATCCGGGTACCCATCAGGAAGCGGGTGTCGCCTAACCTGGCGGCAGCCATGGACTTAATGCAGGTGACAATACCATCATAGGTTATTAATGCCTCAGGATCTTCAAGGGCCGCCATGTACCATACGGCATCAATCGCCCCCTGTTCCTGAAGCATATCGGTAAAAGCAGCCTCAGACACGGGATTCAAAAAGGATACACGGGTGGCGGGAGAAAGCCGTTTTACGGTCGCCGCAACCGCGTCACGAAGATCTGTATTTTCCAGAATACAGACAAGGTGTCGCACTGTGGCCACGCCAGGTGTCTCCGTATTGAGGGACCCTTCACACAGGTATTCCTCAAACGTCATTAAAGGACCGGATACATCAGACGTGTTCTCCGGAGAGAATTCCGGCAGGAACATACCGTGATTGCCGGTGAGCAGGCTATATTTCTCCACCGGCCAATACCGCTCTTGGGCAAAGGGATAGGTGGGCAGGCTGATCCGTTTGGGTGCCGGATGCCCCTCATACAGCAGGTCCCAATTCACATCCAGGCCCCGGACCCAAAAATCCAGGAGCCTGCCGTATTTACCTTTGGCCATCCAGGCGCCGACCGCATCCTGCAGATCCTCGTCCGCCCGGAAAAGGGCAGTGGTATCTGAATCACCTTTTACGCTGCCCTGATATACATCTTCAATCCCCTCTTCCCCGGCAATGTAACGTGCCAGTTTTTCTTTGATCCGGGTTGCAGAATCCGCCGGCATGGCCATACGGACCTTCATGGGCTCCCGCCCGGTCTGCAGGGTATAGGTGATATCCGCCAGAGCGGGACGGGTATCCGGATCAGTCTTCTCCCATTCTTCCAGCCAGGCCTGCATACGGACCGCATAGGCCTTCAGGCGGCTTTCATTTTTTGCCGAGAGAACGAAAATCACCGGTGCATCGGAACGTTCACCGGTTCGTTCGTTCAACGCACATGAGTCCCCCCGGAACTCCTCAAGAATAATATGGGCATTGGCCCCGCCGGCGCCGAAGCTGGACAGGCCGGCCATCCGCGGCCTCTCTTTTCCGTCTATTTCCGGCCGCGTCCACTCCCCGAGGTCCTGCTGGACGGTAAACGGCGTCTTATCAAAATCGATATTGGGATTCAGCTCCCGGGCGTGAAGACTCGGGGCAATCTGCCCGTGCTGCATCTGAAGTATGATTTTGGTGAGACCGGCAATGCCTGCGGAGGCTTCCAGATGACCGATGTTGGATTTTGCGGAGCCGATGACGCAGGACGGGCTATCGCTGCCAAAGGCACGGGTCAACCCTGCGATTTCGATTGGGTCCCCCAGTTCGGTGCCGGTGCCGTGGGTTTCCACATAGGAAATTTCCCGGGCCGTTACCCCGGCCTTATCCATCACCGAGCGGATGAGTTCGGCCTGGGCCACGGGGCTGGGGATGGTATATCCGCTTGTTTTGCCGCCGTGGTTGATTCCCGTACCACGGATCACGGCATGGATGGGATCACCGTCTGCCAGTGCCCGGGACAGGGGTTTCAACAGAACCGCACCGCCCCCTTCACCCGGCAGGAATCCGTCCCCGCCCTTGCCGAAGCTTTTGTTTGTATTGCCGGTGGTGAGCATCCGCAATGAACAGAGACGGACATAGGTGGAGGGATGCAGGTAGAGATTGACGCCGCCGGCAACGGCCATGTCACACTCCCCCCGGTACAGATGCGCGCAGGCCTCATGGATGGCCGTCAGTGATGAGGAACACATGGTATCCACGGGGAGGCTCGGCCCCTTAAAGTCAAACAGGTAAGAGACCCTGTTGGCCAGGGATGAGAAGGAAGTGTTGGGATGGGCGGTTTCCCCCCGCTGCCACAACTCCGGGCCGTAAAGTTCATACCCGGTTTTGGTGATCCCCGCGAACACACCGACGCGGCCGTCGCAGGACTCTTTTAGCCGGGCCTTTGTATATCCGGCATCCTCAAACACCTCCCAGCAGGCATTGAGAAAGAGGCGTTCCTGGGGGTCCAGATCCATGGCCTCCTTGGGGGAGATATTGAAAAACAGGGGATCAAAATCGGCAAACCCGTCTATAAACCCGCCCCATTTACAATAGCTTTTGCCATTGGCGGCAGCGGTGTCCGGATCCGGATGGAAAAAGCCGTCGAGGGGCCAGCGTTCACCGGGGATTTCACGGATACAATCTCTGCCCGTCCGCAGATTATCCCAAAAATCCTCAAGGGTGTCGGCCAGGGGAAAGCGTCCGCTGATGCCGATAATGGCGATGGGTTCCTGAGCTATACTGTCATCATGTCCGCCCTCATACCTTACGGAGATCCTGGCCGGGGCCTTGGTGTGCAGCGCCGGATTTTTGCGGGTGTTTTCCTGCTTCGGGAGCGCGGCTTCACCGGCAAGCCCCCCCCATTCCATACAGTCCTCCGGATATTCGGAGACAAAATAAGCGGCCAGTTCCCGGATCGTCCGGTACTCGTAAAACAGGGTTTTCGGGACCTCGGCAAAGGTTTCTTCAAGTCTTTCATTCAGCCGGGCAATCATAAAGGAGTCGATGCCGAAACTCTCAAAGGGCTCGTCCGGTCCGATATCGGCGATGCGGACCCGGGTGATCTCGGCAAAGAGACGTTTTAATCCGAGTTCCGTTCGTTCCGACAGCATTTCAGGAGCGATATCCCGGTCACCAGGTGCCCAGCCACCGGATGTCCTGCCCCGGTTCCCGGCCACAGTCTTCTCTCCCAGCAGATGACGCCGGATGGCAGTCAGATCTCCCGACACCGGCATGACCTGGGGTGCGGCCGGGGCAAATGCCCGGTGGAAGGCCCGGATACCCGTTTCCGTTTCCATGGCGGCAATGCCGGAACCCCGGACCATCATCTTTTCCGCCACGGCATCAACGGGCATCCCCCCCGATTTCCAGGGTGCCCAATTGATGGAAAGGGTTTTTCCGGAACGCTTTCCGTCTTTTACCAGGTCGTCCCGGTAGGCGGCATAGGTATCCATATAGGCATTGGCACAGGCATAATCCGCCTGGCCGGTATTGCCCACAGCCCCCACCCCGGAGGAAAACATCACGAAGAAATCCAGGTCCAGATCTTTGCTTGCATCATCCAGACAGGATACGCCCGCAACCTTGGGGGCCAGCACCGTCTCGAACTCATCTGAGGTTTTATTGAGGATAAAATTGTCACGGATGACACCGGCCGAGTGGATGATCCCTGTCAGGCTGCCAAACTCGGCAGCAATGCCCCGGACGAGTTTGTCCACATCTGCTTTCCGGGTGACATCCGACTGCCGGTATTCAACCCGTGCACCGGTGTTTCGCAGCGTCTCAAGTTGATCCTGTACTTCAGTTCCCGGTGCCGAACGTCCGGTAAGCACCAGAACAGGCGTTTTAACTTTCCCGGCAATCTCTTCGGCAAAGTTCAGCCCGAGGCCTCCGGCACCGCCGGT
>JAKSBB010000144.1 GCA_022361315.1 Desulfobacterales bacterium | reverse complement strand
CCGTAGGCCAGCTGGTCGGACCAGCCGTGGTAGGCCCCGCCCATTTTCAGGATATATTTCTTTTTGGTGGCCAGCCGGGCGATGCGGATGGCCGCCATGTCCGCTTCGGTGCCGGAGCCCAGCATGCGGAACATGTCCACGCCCCGCATATGCTCGGCCACCTTCCGGGCCAGCTTGAGTTCATATTCGTGGAAGAGGCCGGTCACCGGGCCGCAGGTATTCAGAAGGTCTACCACCTGGTCGCGGATCACTCTGGGGTTGGAGCCTAACAAAGTGGGGCCGCCGGCCTGAAGAAAATCAATATATCGATTGCCGTCAAGGTCTTTCAAATAGGCGCCCGAGGCCTCGGTAAATACCAGGGGAAAGGGATGGTTAAAGGCCAGATTATGCTGAACACCGCCGGGAATATATGTCTTTGCTTCCTGGATTTTCGCCTTTGATTTCGGGCAGTGCGCTTCGAACCATGAGAGGTAGGCGGCCATGGCTTCAGGTTTTAGACGGCGGATGGGCTGAGATATCAGCTGGTTCAAACGGTCCATCACCGTATCTGTGTCGTGGTACGCTGAAATGGCGTAAGTGTTGGTTTTTTGTGATGTCATTGATACCCGCCCAACTATTTAGGGTGAATGATATGTTTTTTTTGTACTGACCAGTCAGTTTTAAAAAGCCAGAATACATACCCAATGTCAAGGAAAAATTAAGTGAGCGGGGTGGGTTTTTCTTGACAAACTGACTGGTCAGTATAAAAATGGCGCAAAGCATCCAACCCTAAGGCGCTCCTGCATCGGGGCAAGGAGAAGTGATGAATCCTCCCAGTCTTGTCGTTGCCTATGATATCGGTACCACCTCTGCCAAAACCTGTCTGTTCCGTCTGGGAGATACCCTCGAGCTTTTGGAAACCCGTGTGGTGGGGTATCCGCTGTTGACCACGGCGGATGGCGGTGCTGAACAACGGGCGGATGACTGGTGGGCTGCCCTGTGTGAGGGAACCCGGGAGGTACTGGCTTTAGCCAAAACACCCCCGGACCAGGTGGCGGGTATATCATTCTGTTGCCAGATGCAGGCGTTGATCCTGGTGGATGACACCGGCACCCCGGTGAGAAATCCCATGGGATATATGGATGGGCGGGCTGCCGGCCTGTTCCGGAATGAATTCACCAGCGGATTCCCCAGGATAGAAGGGATGAATGCCAGAAAGCTGCTCACCTCGCTTTACATCACAGGCGGTGCGGCTGCCACGGCAAAAGATCCGTTGTGGAAATACCGGTGGGTGCAGAAAGAAGAACCCGAAGCCTTTGCCAGGGCAGCCACATGGCTGGACGTAAGGGATTACCTGGCGCTCAGGTGCACGGGGAATACCGCCATGACCCGGGATTCTGCCCATCTGACCTTTATCTATGACACGCGGCCGGGAAAAGAGGGGTGGTCGAACCGTCTGTGCCGGATGTTTGACGTGGATACCGCTCATCTGCCAAAGGTACAGTCAGGTCTTGAAAGGGCGGGGACACTTACCGGGAAAGCTGCTGAAGAACTGGGGCTGGCAAAAGGCACGCCGGTGTTCGGTGGCGGCGGAGATATTACCTTGATTCCCATAGGCAGCGGTTGTACGAAGCTTTGGGACACCCATATCTATGTGGGGACTTCCGGCTGGGTGGTGGCCAATGCGGACCGGCGTATGGTGGATTTGAAAAACTTCCTTGCCTCCATTTCCGGTGCGCTTCCGGGGACATACAATTATGTGGGAGAGCAGGAAACGTCCGGGCTCTGCCTGCAATGGGTCCGGGATCATCTGGCATTGGACGAGATCGGTGTTTACCTCAGCGAAGATGAGGGAGCTGTGTCCTGTGACGATGACCGGCTCTACGATTTGATGAACCGGAAGGTGGCGGAGGTTCCCGCCGGTGCGGGCGGGGTCATTTTCACACCGTGGCTCCAGGGGAACCGGGCGCCAAGAGAAGATCCCTGTGCCAGGGGCATGTTTTTTAATATCGGTTTGAATACGGGGAAGCGGGCGTTGATCCGGTCCGTTTTAGAGGGGATCGCCTTTCATAAACGATGGATTCTTGAGGCTGCGGAACGGAAGATGCCAAAAAGACAGACCCTCCGTTTTGTGGGGGGCGGTGCTAAATCCGCCGTGCTTTGCCAGATTATGGCGGATATCACCGGCCGCAGGATTGAGGTACCTGAAGATCCTCAGAATGTGGGAGCGGCAGGGGCTGCCATTATCTGTGGACTCGGTCTGGGGCGGATCAGTGATACCGGCGTGGCAGGTGGTTTTATCCGCATCGGTGCGGTATACGAACCCGATCCGGAAAACAGGGTGGTCTACGATCGGATGTTTCGCGTGTTTAAAGGGCTGTATGACAGGAACAAAACTTTGTT